>JAATGH010000216.1 GCA_015654745.1 Enterobacterales bacterium | reverse complement strand
GCCTTCGGCATGGGCATCAACAAGCCCAACGTACGCTTTGTGCTGCATTATGACATTCCCCGTAATATCGAGTCCTATTACCAGGAGACGGGCCGCGCCGGACGTGATGGTTTGCCCGCCGAAGCGGTGTTGTTTTACGATCCGGCTGATATGGCCTGGCTACGCCGCTGCCTGGAAGAAAAGGCCCCCGGCGAGCAGCAGGATATCGAACGCCATAAACTCAACGCCATGGGTGCCTTCGCCGAAGCGCAAACCTGCCGCCGGCTGGTGCTGCTGAATTATTTTGGCGAAAGCCGCCAACAGCCCTGCGGCAACTGCGATATCTGCCTGGATCCGCCCAAACGTTATGATGGCCTGGAGGAAGCCCGCAAGGCGCTCTCCTGTGTCTACCGTGTCGGCCAACGTTTCGGCATGGGGTATATCGTCGAGGTGCTGCGCGGCGCCAACAGCCAGCGCATCCGCGACTACTCCCATGATAAATTGCCGGTTTACGGCATCGGCCGTGACCGGACCAACGAACATTGGGTAAGCGTGATCCGCCAACTGATCCACCTGGGCATGATCAGTCAGAACATTACCCAGCATTCGGCGCTGCAGCTTACCGAGTCGGCTCGTCCGGTGCTGCGGGGCGAAGTGCCGTTGATGCTGGCCGAACCGCGGCTGCCCAATTTGAAATCGCGCGGAAGCGCGCCGAAGACGTATACCGGCAACTACGATCGGCCGCTGTTTGCGAAACTGCGCAAGTTGCGCAAATCGCTGGCGGACGAAGCCAATGTCCCGCCATACGTGGTATTTAACGACGCGACTCTGCTGGAAATGGCGGAGCAACTGCCGGCCACCCCGGCCGATCTGCTGCGGGTCAACGGCGTCGGCCATCGGAAGCTCGATCGCTTTGGCTTGCCTTTTCTTACCGTTATTCGCGAGCATCTGATCGACGACGACCCGCTGTAATCATATCTTCTCATTTTTGGAGCAACCGACAATGCTGATACTGTTTGCTACCGTGGCCATGGTGCATTTGATTGCCCTGATGAGTCCGGGGCCCGATTTTTTCTTTATCTCCCAGACTGCGGTAAGCCGCTCGCGGCGCGATGCCTTGATGGGGGTCCTGGGGATTACCCTGGGTGTCGCGGTATGGGCTGCGGTGGCCCTGCTGGGATTGCATTTATTACTGCAAAAGATGCGCTGGCTGCACAGCCTGATTACCGTCGGCGGTGGATTGTATCTATGCTGGCTGGGGTGGCAGCTGCTGCGCGCCGCGCGCCGTCCCGCCGCGCCGACGGAAAACGCGCCGGATTTGCCGGCCCACGGCGGCCGCACATTCCTGCGCGGCCTGTTTACCAACCTGGCCAATCCCAAGGCGGTAATCTATTTCGGCAGCGTGTTTTCGCTGTTTGTGGGCGACAACATTACCGCCGGCGTCCGGGGCGGTTTGTTTATCCTGGTGATCGGCGAAACGCTGCTCTGGTTTAGCCTGGTGGCCCTGGTCTTCGCTCTGCCGGTGATGCGCCGCGGCTATCAGCGCATGGCGCGCTGGATCGACGGGGTCGCGGGGGTGTTTTTTACCGGGTTCGGCCTTGGCCTGATTATTTCGCGCTAGCCAGCAGCGCGCCGACCATGATAAACAGCGAACCAAAGGTGCGGTTTAACCGCCGCATCTGTCGCGGTCCTTTAAGCCAGTGGGCTAGCCGGGTTGCCAACGTGGCATAGCCAATCATGACGATAATGTCCACCGCCAGCGTTGTGACGCCCAGGACCAGGTACTGTGGCGTCTGCGGGTACTGTGGCAGCACAAATTGCGGGAACAGGGCGGCCAGGAAAACAATGCTTTTGGGATTGGTCAGGTTGACGAAAATGGCCCGCTCGAACAGCCGGCGCCTGGGCATGGCACTTGCCGAGGCATCCAGATTAAAGGTGCCCGCGGCGGCGCGCCATTGCTGAATGCCCAGCCAGACCAGATAAGCGACGCCAAGCCATTTTAGTATTTCAAACGCCAGCAGCGAATGAGCGAACAACGCCCCAAGGCCGATGCCCACCAGTACGATGTGCGTGGCCAGTCCCACCTGCAGACCGGCGATGGACGCCACCGTGCCGCGATAACCGTGGCTGATGCCGGTACTCATGGTGTTAATTGCCCCGGATCCCGGCGATAAACTCAGGATCGTGGTTGTGAGCAGGTAGGTGAGCCACCAGTCCCAGGTCATTAATTGCACTCCCTGAAATGTTGTTTTTATGTCACAATGTGCCGATACAGTATAACCATACATAAAATCCATGGCTAAGCCATTGCATCAGCTGGCGCCGAAACCGAAAGAGTAGCCTTTTCCCCATCCATACGGCAACGGTTTTCCAGCGTGCCGGACAATATTGATTTGCCCTTGTCATGCCAGGAGTAGCGTAGGTGTTTTCAGTACATAAACAAAGTTGGTTAACCCGCGAACAACAATTTGCCGCGTTTTCCACCGGCCCGCTATTGGATTTTTGGCACCGACGGGAAGAGGGTGAGTTTGCCGGAACGCAAGGGATGCCGATTCGTTTTGTCCGTTTCCGCTCGCCCCGGCATACGAAAGTTATCGTCATCAGCACCGGTCGTATCGAAAGCTACGTGAAATACCCTGAGACCGCCTATGATCTTTATCACTGCGGCTATGATGTGATGATTATTGATCATCGCGGACAGGGTCGCTCCGGACGGCTGCTGGAGGATACCCATCGGGGGCATGTGCTGCAGTTTGGTGACTACGTCAGCGATTTTAGCCAGTTTTGGCAGCAGTTTGTGGTGCCCGGGCGTTATAAACGCCATTTCGCCCTTGCCCACTCCATGGGCGGGGCGATCCTGGCGTTGTTTCTGGCCGCCAACCCGGGAGCCTGCGACGCCGCGGTATTATGCGCGCCGATGTTTGGTATCCGGCTACCGATGCCCCACTGGCTCGCCTGGCAAATACTTGAGTGGACCGAGCAACGACCGGCTATGCGTGATTATTATGCCATCGGCACCGGCCAGTGGCGGCCTATGCCGTTCATGCTCAATATGCTGACGCATAGCGCGCAGCGTTACCGGCGCAATTTACGTTTTTACGCCGATGATCCTGAACTACGGGTTGGCGGCCCGACCTATCATTGGGTCAGGGAAGGTGTGCTGGCGGGTCATGACGTACTGGCCAAAACCGCGGATATCACCACCCCGATATTGCTGTTGCAGGCGGGGGAGGATCGCATCGTCGATAACCACAGTCATGAGACGTTCTGCCAAAGCATGGCCGCGGCCGGGCATCCCTGCGAAACCGGGAAACCGGTCAGGATTGAAGGCGCCCGGCATGAGCTCCTGTTTGAAAAAGACAGCATTCGTGCCGAGGTCTTGAATATGATCACGGCCTATTTTGCCCGTTATCATTAAATTTCGGCTATCTAAACCCGCTCGCAATGCGAAAAATCAGGGGTTTATGCCAATAACATCAGAGGGTTATAACGCATTATGTATCAAGTTGTCGCATCCGATCTCGACGGTACCCTGCTAGCGCCGGACCATACGCTCAAGCCTTACACCAAAGAAACCTTGCAGCTGTTGACGGCCAAGGGCATTAATTTTGTGTTCGCCACCGGCCGCCATCACATCGATGTTTCCCAGATCCGCGATAATCTGGGCATCAGCGCTTATATGATTACCTCTAACGGAGCACGAGTGCATAACCCTGAAGGCGAGCTGATTTTTGCCCATGACGTGGACGTGGACATTGCCGAAGAGCTGTTTGCCATGGTGTATAACGATCCTGAAATACTGACCAATGTCTATCGGCGCGATGATTGGTATATGAATCGTAACCGGCTTGATCAACAAGATTTTTTTCGCGAGTCGGATTTCAATTACCAGCTGTTCGAACCGGGTCAACTGTCCACGGACGGCATTTGCAAAGTCTACTTTACCAGTGATAACCATCAGCGGCTGATGATGTTGGAAGATGCGCTGAACGCACGCTGGGGCGATCGGGTCAACGTCAGTTTTTCCCTGCCGGTTTGTCTGGAAGTGATGGCGGGCGGCGTATCCAAAGGACATGCTCTGGACCAGGTGGCAAAAACCCTGGGTTACTCACTGCTGGACGCTATTTCGTTTGGCGACGGAATGAATGATAAAGAGATGCTTACCATGGCCGGGAAGGGCTGCATCATGAGTAATTCCCATCAACGGTTAAAGGATCTTTTGCCGGAGATGGAAGTGATAGGCACCAATGCTGATGAAGCGGTAGCGCATTTGCTACGCAAGATGTATTTATAGCGGAAATGGCCGTGCGAATAAAACCACTGAATATAGACGCCCATTTTATTCAAAAAAACTGAATTTTCCGATGAGTTTTTTGCCCTTTCATATTCTCAACGCAAGGCTAGACTAGAGAAAACGTTGAGGAGAATTGAATATGATTTACTTAAGAGCAGCAAACGATCGTGGCCACGCCAACCATGGCTGGCTTGATAGCTGGCATACCTTTTCTTTCGCCGACTATTATGACGCCAAGTTTATGGGCTTCTCGGCTCTGCGAGTCATCAATGAAGATCGCATTGCCGAAGGACAGGGTTTTGGCACCCATCCTCATAAGGATATGGAAATTCTGACCTATGTTTTGGCGGGGACGGTGGAACATCAGGACAGCATGGGTAACAAAGAACAGATCCATGCCGGAGAGTTCCAGATTATGAGTGCCGGCACCGGCGTGCGCCATTCCGAATATAATGGCCGCGACGACAGTCAACTGCACCTTTATCAAATCTGGATTATCCCGCAGCAAACCGGTTTGACGCCGCGTTACGAACAGCGCCGTTTCGATGCGCCCCACGGTCGCCAACTGGTCCTGTCGCCCGATGCGCGTGAAGGCTCGTTAAAGGTATTCCAGGATATGACCCTATCGCGCTGGGCTTTGACCGAAGGGCAGCAGGAAACGCTGACACTCGCCCCGGGACGCCGAGTCTGGATCCAGGTGGTGCGCGGCGAGCTGGACGTGAACTGCCAGCGGGTCGGTACCAGCGATGCCCTGGCGGTATGGGATGAAACCGCCTTGACGCTCCAAGCCGGTCGGGACAGTGAAATATTGGTGTTTGACTTACCACCGGTATGATCCTTCGGCAGCCAGCCGTAAACGCGGCAACATACCAAGCGGGCTTCGGCCCGCTTTTGGCCGTAGGCCAATGGATAAACATACTCGCCACAGCCTTTTTTTGGTAAACTCCCCCCATTCTGGGTAGGAGCCGACATGTCGCAAATCAAGAAGAAAAGGCCGGGGCTTCAGGATGTTGCCGATAAGGTCGGTGTGACCAAAATGACGGTGAGCCGTTATTTGCGCAATCCGTCGCTAGTATCCGAAGCACTACAGTACAAAATCGCCGCATCATTGGATGAGCTGGGGTATATTCCCAATCGGGCGCCCGACATTCTCTCCAATGCCACCAGCCGGGCGATTGGCGTGCTGCTTCCTTCTCTCACCAATCAGGTCTTTGCCGAAGTGTTGCGCGGCATAGAAACGGTGACCGACGCCCACGGCTACCAAACCATGCTGGCGCATTATGGTTATCAACCGGAGACCGAAGAGCTGCGTCTGACCTCGCTGCTGTCTTATAACATCGACGGGCTGATCTTGGCCGAACGTTCACATACTCCCCGTACCCTTAAGATGATCCAGGTTGCCGGCATTCCGGTGGTGGAGATTATGGACAGCGTTTCGCCGTGCCTGGATATTGCGGTGGGTTTCGATAATTTTGAGGCGGCGCGGCAGATGACCCTGCATATTATCTCGCGGGGGCATCGTCGGGTGGTCTATTTCGGCGCCCGCCTGGATGAACGAACCATTATCAAACAGCGGGGCTATGAACAAGCCATGCACGAGCAGGGTTTGCCGCCGCACAGCGTAATGATTGCCAATTCGTCCTCCTATTCCACCGGCGCCGAGCTGTTTCGGCAGGCGCGGCGAGAGTATCCGGCCATGGACAGCGTGATCTGCACCAATGACGATCTGGCGATCGGTGCGATTTTTGAATGCCAGCGCCAAGGACTGAGGATTCCAGAGGATATGGCTATCGCCGGATTCCATGGCCATGACGTGGGTCAGGCGATGCAACCCCGGCTTGCCAGCGTGCTGACTCCGCGCGAGGAGATGGGGCGGCTGAGCGCCGAGAAGCTGTTGGCCCGCCTGCGTGGTGAAACCGTCTCGCCGCTTAAAACGGATGTGGGTTTCACCTTGCTGCCCGGCGACAGTATATAGTCACCCGCGCGGTAAACCCCTTGCCTGCCCGTAGGGAGGGGGCCTTCCCCTCACTTTGTCCGTGCCCATCGTCTTTTCAGCCGCTTTACCGCAATAAAAACCGCCAATAATTATGATCTACCTCCCAAAACGCTAATTTAGTCTCGGGTATGGATTCCTTATGCCAATGTTACCGGTATCATGATACCGGTAACATCGTGTTACCCACTATGCTCTAACGGTTGGTCGGGAAATTCCCTAACTTGCGCATCACTAACCCGAATGCATAACTACTCGAAGGCGGGGTCATGCGAGCCCTTGCCGGGAAAAAAAAGCCATTGAGGATTTTTTATGCCGCTTTTTATCGTTGCCATCGGTGTGGCGTTACTGCTGCTGCTGATGATTCGTTTTAAATTGAATGGATTTATCGCCCTGATCCTGGTAGCGCTGATTGTCGGGGTGTTGGAAGGAATGCCGGTGAGTAAGGTGCTGGTTTCCATTAAATCCGGTGTCGGCGGTACCCTCGGCAGCCTGGCCCTGATTATCGGCTTCGGCGCCATGCTGGGTAAACTGCTGGCGGACTGTGGGGGTGCGCAGCGTATCGCCACCACGCTAATCGATAAATTCGGTAAGCAGAATATCCAATGGGCCGTGGTGGTCACTGGTTTTACCGTGGGTTTCGCGCTGTTTTATGAAATCGGCTTCGTGCTGATGCTGCCGCTGGTGTTCAGTCTGGCCGCCACGGCGCGCATTCCGTTACTTTACGTCGGGGTGCCGATGGCGGCCGCACTGTCCGTGACCCACGGATTTTTGCCACCCCATCCGGGGCCGACGGCCATTGCCACCATTTTCCATGCCGACATGGGTAAAACGCTGCTTTATGGCGCTATCCTGGCGGTGCCGACGGTCATCCTGGCGGGCCCGGTCTATAGCCGTTTCCTCAAAGGTATCGACAAGCCAGTACTGGAAGGACTTTATAACCCCAAGATCTTTACCGAACAGGAAATGCCGAGCTTTGGCGTCAGCGTTTGGACTGCCTTGGTACCGGTTGTCCTGATGGCACTGCGCGCCGTGGCCGAAATGGTCCTGCCCGCAGGCCACGTTATCCTGCCTTATGCCGAATTTTTTCGGGACCCAATTATGGCGACCCTGATTTCGGTACTGATCGCTATCTTTACCTTTGGTATTAATCGCGGTCGCAGCGTCGATCAGGTCATGACCACCATCAGCGATTCCATCAAGATTATCGCCATGATCCTACTGATCATCGGCGGTGGCGGCGCCTTTAAACAGGTGCTGGTGGACAGCGGCGTCGGTACTTATATCGCCTCGTTAATGGTCGGCAGCAACATTTCGCCGCTGCTGTTGGCATGGGCCATTGCCGCCGTGCTGCGTATCGCCCTGGGCTCCGCCACGGTTGCCGCCATCACCGCCGGCGGTATTGCCGCGCCGTTAATCGCCACCACCGGCGCCAGTCCTGAACTGATGGTTATCGCAGTGGGCTCGGGCAGCGTGATTTTTTCCCACGTCAACGATCCGGGTTTCTGGCTGTTTAAAGAGTATTTCAACCTGACCATCATGGAAACCATCAAATCCTGGTCGGCGCTGGAAACCATCATTTCAATTTGCGGCCTGGTAGGGTGTCTGTTAATGAATATGGCCATTTCCTAAATACCCGTCATCTTTCGCGCCGCAGGTGCGTTGGCTGTCCTCGCTCACCCCAGTCACTTACT
>JAATGH010000162.1 GCA_015654745.1 Enterobacterales bacterium | reverse complement strand
TTTTAATAGAATAATTCTCTTGTTGTTTTACCAATGACAATACCCATTGATGGACAGCGGCGACATCCTTAAGATGATAATGTGCTGCCGTTTCCCCCGGCCCAACTTTAATGCTAACCCCCTGCAGCGCGTTTATCTGGATAAAACCCGCCTCATCGGTAAGATCATCGCCGATAAACAAGGGCGTTCTGCCGGCAAACGGCGCCTCACCCATAAACGCTTTTATGGCCTCGCCTTTACTCACGCCTTGCGGTTTCAATTCAACCACACATTTACCCGGCTGTAGCGCCAACTCGGGATAGCGGGAACAGAACGACTCGGCCACCGTCAATATGTCACGCTGATATTGTGGCGCCTCGCGGTAGTGCAGGGCAAAGGCCATGCCCTTGGATTCAAGATGACATCCTGGCAAATGCGCGATGGCTCGGCTTAGTTCCCGCTGCAGCTTGGCGGCCAAGGCCGGCGAGAGTTCGGTACGATGAATTCGTCCCTGGCCATCGCGCCGTTCAGCGCCGTGAACACCGGCCGCAGGAGCGTGCAGCGGCGCGCTCAATTGATCCAATTCATCTAATGAACGGCCTGATACCAGCGCCAGTGCCCCGCCGGTAGCGGCAAACACATCGCATAATGCCTGCTTGATCTCATTCGGAATAGAGACCAATTCCGGCCTTTTTTCTATCGCGGCCAACGTGCCGTCCAGATCAAAAAAGCAGGCCAATGTAGTCAACGATATTAGGGGTAGTGAATCACTGTCTGTCATATACCTGTTATCCTCGTTTATGATCGCCTGCGAGCTGCATTGAAGGCGCATCGCTGGATAAGTGGTTACATCCTGATAAGACGTCCTACGGCGCTCACGTGTTTTTAGGGGAGCAAAACCTATTTCCCCACATTAACGCAGCCCGGAACTGACAGATGAAAAGCAGATAAACAAGGAGCGGAACCAAAGGAGGTGAATGTTGTTAATCGTCGTTCTCCTTGCAACTGCGCAAACTTATCATTTACAACAAAAGTCATAGATTATAAGTTGCTGAATATAAGGCGAAATAACTCACAGCTTCATGTCTGCTGCGCCTTACCGTCCCAGTTCTCCCTCGGGCGGCGGTGAACATTTTAATTAGTATAGTCAATAATTTTCGATCTGTCATAGTTGCTCAAAAAGGACTCACCTCCTCTATCGCCTGGCGTGCGTGCGTTTGAGGGAGCGCCAACAAAAGTGCGTAGACCTTGTCGGACTCGCCCCGATCCAGCGGGTGGCATTGTAAAGTTCATTACCGAACGATACTTCAACATATTCGATAAATCAGCTGTCCGCTATAGGAATGGTCCCGCTAATGTGATTTAAAAATGTTCATTTAGCGGAAAAAATTGTATGTAGATAGTAAAATTATTCCGCTAAATTGGTCATAAAACGTACTATTTGAGTGAAATTTGGCCACATTAGGACCATTTGGGTTGCCATTAAATAGCTTATACTAAGTTAATATACTGATAAATTGATAAAAATTTTATTTTTGTTCGTTAAAAAATTGATCTGAACACATTTCAAACAGACAAAAAAAATCACATAAAAAAAGATGAATTTTTCTTATGTTTTTGATTGCGGTTTTGTAATATCATTTTTCAAATAAAGCGCTTGCCTTTACAAAGAGGGGCCCGCCACTTGACATTTTGTGCTAAAAAAGCGACTGCCCCATGGGTAATCTCTTGCGCCGGCGGAGCTAAGAACCCGGATAGACATAAGTCAAATTTATCGATTTACTTTTGCGGATGCGATCCCAAAAAAATCTCATTGAACTCATTCATAGATTGTTGTTAAAACATTAGTTAACTGTGAAGCTTTATGAAAACTTAAGGCCAAAGAAAAGCATTTTATCGTTGATTAAAACACATAAACCAATTTTAATGAGGGTGCGCCATGCCAACGATTATTATGGACTCATGCAGCTATACCCGTCTTGGTCTAACGGGTTTTTTAACGGATACCGGCGTAAAACGGCGTAATATCAGCATTGTGCCGGACATAGGTCAGCTGCAGAATCGATGCTCGCGCATCAAGCCTGATGTAGTGTTTGTTAACGAAGATTGTTTCATACATGAACCCGATGCTACTGAACGAATCAAAAAAATCATCACCCAGCATCCGGAGACGCTATTTTTCATTTTCATGGCAATTACCAATATCCATTTCGAAGATTATCTGTTTGTACGCAAAAACCTGATTATTACCTCCAAATCCATCAAGCCGGAAACGCTTAACTCGCTGCTTAACGGTTGCAACAAGCACAAGTGTCTGGATAATAGCCATAAATCCGCACTTGACCTCAATCCAGTACGTTTAAGCCAAACCGAGTCCAATATGTTACGCATGTGGATGTCTGGTCACGATACCATCCAAATTTCAGACAGCATGCAGATCAAGGCGAAAACAGTGTCGTCCCATAAAGGCAACATTAAAAGGAAGATAAAAACGCATAACAAACAGGTGATTTATCACGTCGTCAGGCTAACCGACACCGTGACCACCGGCATTTACGTCAACGCTCGCTAAACCTTAGCGTTCGGCGCCTATGGATGTTGATGTTGGCGCCGGGACGTTATTTCGGAAGATCGGCCAAGGGCTCCACAAAAATTCCGTCTGGATGGCTTGTCTCATTAAAGAACCAAATGCCGGTTGGATAATCATCCAGCGCAACCAGGTACATAATTCCCTCACTGAACTCTTCGATTGCCTGAATCGTTCCTTTACGCCGCGGTCCGCCATCGGTTTTAACCGTCACCCGTTCGTGTAATTTCATGCATAACCTCATCAAGTCGCTAGCAGCCAGTGTAGTACAAACACCGTCGGCAGTCAGCCATGCCATCCATTTGCCCCATAATGACTATACTTAACTTAACCCTTAGCTTTCAAGGCGCCGGGGATAGCGGAAATAGGGACTCGCTCAGTCAAAAGCAAAAAAAACCCGGCACAACACACCGGGCGAAGATGGGGTCTACGTAAAAATGCATATATCGCAAGTTCGTTACACAAGGAAATCAAATGCATCCAAATAATAAACAATGATATGAAATTGACAACTAACATTAGTATTATTACTGCATTAAATTCCCGAAAATTTGGCCATAGCATCACATTTCGGTTTGCCGGCTTACATTTAAAATTAATAATTATCAATTAGTTATTATATTTTTATAACGAATCAATCAACCATTTATAGCTCACCACGGCCTATTCACCAGACTGTAAATTTAGGAATTTCCCCATGATTCATTAGCCATAAATTACATTTCATGCTCTGTTGGCATTGACCTTCTGGGTGAATGTTAGCGAAAACCGTTGGTTTAGTCGGGCATCGTATATACTTTTGTCTGAAAACGACTTTCGTCACTCTCGTCATCATAGGTGGGAAAAATGCCGAATCTACAAGACCCCATAGTCGTCATTACCGATTTGGACGGTTCGCTATTGGATCACCATACTTATAGCTGGCTCCCCGCAGCGCAATGGCTTGATAAGTTAAAAGCCGCCCGGGTGCCGGTCGTCTTTTGTTCGAGCAAAACGACCGCGGAGATTGTGCCGCTGCAAAACAGTCTGGGCCTGCAAGGATCTCCTTTTATCGCCGAAAACGGCGCCGTACTGCAATTCACCGCCCCCACGACTCGCGCTAGCGATACGCAGCCGGCAAAATTCATAGAACGTGATTACGCTGCCATCTGCGCCAACATGCGACGACTGCGTGAGCTAGAAGGGTTTAAATTTTTTGGCTTTGATGACGTTGACGAAAAGGTTATCGAGGAATGGACCGGGCTCGCGCCGCAAAACGCCATACTTGCGCAACAGCGGGAAGCTTCAGAAGCGTTTATCTGGCGCGACACCGATGCACGGTTAGCTGAATTCACCGCCCTGCTGGCTAAAGAAGGGCTGGGGGTGACGCAGGGAGGACGTTTTTATCACGTGATGTCAGCCGCAAGCAGCAAGGGCACCGCCGTAAAACGGTTGTTGCAATGGCTTCGCCAGCGTGACGGGCGCCCATGGCGGTCGCTGGGATTAGGTGACGGCCCAAACGATGTTTCTATGCTCAATGAAGTGGATTACGCGGTCATTATTAAAGGGTACAGCAATAACCCAATAGAGCTGGCCCCGCGACAACAGCAGATCTACCGCACAACGGCCTATGGGCCGGAGGGCTGGAGCGAAGGATTGGATCATTTTTTCACTGCGACCTGATCCGCGTGCGGATAACAATTATCAAGCCGTGAATAGGCTTAGGGAGACACTGTATGAGCGATTTTCATCAAAATGGAATTATTGCTAACTTTCATAATCTATCCAATCGCAAGGTCGAAGCGTTGGAAGCCGAGCTGGTGGGCTTTGCCAAAAAACGTAAGATGGGATTGATTTTGCCATCGCTGTTTTCGGAACTGGAAGGTCCAGCTCTGGCGCATATTATCGACGAAATCGCCAAGGTACCCTATCTTGAGGAAATCGTCATTGGTCTGGATCGCGCCGATCGCGAGCAATTTCTCTACGCGCGCGAGTTTTTCTCACGACTGCCGCAGCATCACCGTATTTTGTGGAACGATGGCCCACGGTTAAAAACCATCGACGCTGAACTGGAAAAAGAGGGCTTATCGCCCACCGAACCCGGCAAGGGACGCAATGTGTGGTTTTGTACCGGTTATACCCTCGCCTCCGATCGCACCTTGGCCGTGGCGCTGCATGATTGCGATATCGTCACCTATGAGCGCGGGATGTTGGCTCGTCTGCTCTATCCGGTGGTTCATCCAAGATTCAGCTATGAATTTTGCAAAGGTTTTTATGCCAGAGTAGCCGATGGCAAAATGAACGGCCGGGTTGTGCGTCTGCTGGTCGGCCCGTTGCTGCGTTCCTTGGAAAATGTCTATGGTTCATCGCAATACCTTGACTATCTTAATAGTTTCCGCTACCCCCTGTCCGGTGAGTTCGCCATGCGTACCCGCGTGATGCATGATATGAAAATCCCCGGTGATTGGGGATTGGAAATCGGGCTATTGTCGGAAATCTACCGCAATTACTCCCCGAATCACATCTGTCAGGTGGAAATTGCCGATAATTACGATCACAAACATCAGCCCTTGGCTGAGGAGGATGGTTCGGGCGGCCTGAAACGGATGAGTAATGACATCATCCAGTCGCTTTATCGCAAGCTGGCCACCATGGGCGTGAACCTGACCAGCGATTCTTTCCGCGTACTGAAGGCCACCTATTATCGCAATGCGCTCGATATTTTGGAGTTCTATCACCATGATGCCATTATGAATGGCCTGAATTTCGATCAGCATAGCGAGGAAGCGGCGGTGGAATTGTTTATGCAATGTATTTTGGATGCTGGCCAGGCTTTTATCGAACGCCCGAATGATAAGCCCTTCATTCCAAGCTGGAGCCGGGTGCAATCCGCCTTCCCCGATATCATGCAGCGCATCTACGACGCCGTCGAAGAGGACAACCATGGCGACGTATAGGGCTTGATGTCAGTGGGATAGCCAGCCTAATCACCGGCCGCCGGCCATACGCCCGGTGGCCGCCTTTGCGCATAAGAGGGCCGCCAGGATTATCGCTTGCCCCCGCAGCGATGTTCTCTAAAATATGCACTACTGTCCATCGAACGACATAGGTAACCGCGGCAGCGGGAATAAAATCACAACATGCGCGAACTCAAACCGAACGAACCTCTGGTCGCCGCTCTCGCGCAGTGGATCGAGGACCATCTTGATCGCGATATCGCCTTGCCCGCGCTCGCGCAACGCTCAGGGTATTCAGTCTGGTATATGCAAGGCGTTTTTCGTGCCACGACCGGCATGGCGGTGGGGCGCTATATCCGCGAGCGGAAATTGACCGAAGCAGTGTACCGCTTACGCGACACCGATAATCGGATCATTGATATTGCGCTGGATTATGGCTTCAATTCCCAATCACAATTCACGACCTTGTTTAAAAAATATTTTGGCGTAACGCCCCAAATGTGCCGGAACAATCGGTCGCTGGCGCTACGGTTAACCCCGCCGCTTCGTTATGCATAAAAATAAATAAAAAGTTTATTTACCTATATTTTCGCCAGAAAAATCTTATTTTTAAAATAGACATTCCTCGCGAAATTTTGATTTCTTTATTTTACCATAACCAAAGGGTGTTAGAATAAATCAGCATTATCAATGTGATAGTATTATTATTGTCATGGTATTAGGTAATATCCAATCCATTGAAATTATCAATAAGAGTTTGTCTCAGTGAAATCTTATTTAAATGTATAGTAATTTTGCCAGTATAGCGTACCATGCATAAGCAAGACTAATTTCCCTGGTGTAACTTAAGAAGTAATTTTGCCCGCTGTTCTCAGCGGGTTTTTTTCGTACCCATTGATAAATTTCAACATACTCTTCGCCCTATAAAAACCCTCACAGGTTTACCATTGAAGAATTAATCAGAATGTCGTCGATAACTTCCTGGAAATTTACTCTCACATTAGATTAGCTAATGCATAGTTAAATAGGTGTTTCTGTCGAATGTCGCTGCTCCTTTTAATTGGTTAAATGTAAGCAATATAACCGGTTAAACAACGCGGTGCTGGTTATTTAACCTGAAATTGGCGTACGCATGCCGCCTACGCAGCAAGAGTATGAAGACGATCGGGGAAGCCAGCATGGGATCATGAGCCCTAAGGCCAGCATCATCCATACTATAAAAAACCCGGCTCGTTGGCCGGGTAGGTGCGTGACAGCAACAGAAAGGTATTTTAGATATCAACGTCCTTTTTGTTCTTTTTGTCCGCACGTTTTTCCTTCAGCGTTTTCTCTGGCCTCTTCTTGGCTGACTTGTCCTTACCTCTACTCATAAACACCTCGCTTATTTGTCAGATTTAGGGGGTTACCAAAAGACTCCCCGATAGCGCTGGGGTTACCTACAGTTATCAAAACTCGGCGCGAATTGCAAGCTTCTAAATGTATCCCTCGGCCGCAACAAATCGCGCCATGCCATGAAGCACCGGCAGAATGTCGGGAAACGAAAGGCTGCGGCCACGCTTCAATCCGTGCTTAATGCCGACCCGATGAATGCTGGTTAAGCCAGTCATTCATCGTGGCGATTTCAGCCTTTTGCGCCTTAATAACGTTCTCGGCCATTTTTCGCATTTGCGGATCTTTACCATACCTTAACTCGGTCTCAGCCATGGCAATCGCGCCCTGGTGGTGCGGGATCATGCCCTGGGCAAAAGCAATGTCCGGGTCGCTATTTTTCACACCATCGGCCATTTTTTTATGCATATCCCCCATGGCAGCCATATATTCTTGGCTGGATTTGCTTAAAGGGGATGAAGACGTTGTCATATGATCCATATCCATGCCGGTGGTTTGATCGGCCAACGCGGCTTGGGATACTAAAAATACACAGAACAGCCCAATAGGCCAGGAGTAATATTTCATTGGATTCTCCAATAACATGTCATGAAGCGGAAGCGTCCGACTGGCTCACCAGGAACGCTTTAAATTGTGGCGACATCCAGGTGGTAAATCCATCGGCGGTTTTGCTGATCAGGTAGACCGCCAATCCTTCCCGCAGAGCCAGCGCCTTGGCCCGTTCGGTACCCAGCACCATCAATCCGGTATCCCACCCATCGGCTTCCATGGCGGTGGTGGCAATCACCGTGGCGGAGACCAGCTTATGTTCAATGGGACGACCGGTGGCGGGATCAATAATATGCGAGAGGCGTTTACCCTCTAATTCATAGTAATTACGATAACTTCCCGAGGTGCTGATGCCATGGCCTTGTAAATCCACAATCGCCTGGGCGGCCGCTTCCTTATCGGTTGGACGCTGGATGGCCACCCGCCACGGCTGCCCGGCCGCGGATAATCCACGGCTGATGACCGCCCCGCCCACCGACACCAAATAACGATTCACGCCTCTTTTTTCCAATAAGCTGGCCACATGGTCGGTGGCATAGCCTTCGCCTAAGGTAGAGAGATCCACATACAAGCCGGGCAGATCTTTTTGTAGCCATTGGCCTTGTATATCTTCACTCAGCTTCAAATGACGCAAACCCACAAGCTGCCGGGCCGCATCGATGTGCTGCTGATCGGGAAACTTAACCGGCTGCTTGTCGGGACCAAACCCCCAGAGGTTCACCAAGGGACCAACGGTAATGTCCATTGCTCCTTCGGTCTTTACACCGATCCGTAGCGCGGTGCTAATGATATCAGCCATCCCGGTAGGGATACGTTGGGGATCGGTACCGGTATATTGGTTGAAAAGCGACAAGCTACTATCGGATTGGTAGGTTGATAACTCATGGTTATCCTGTTCCAGCAACTGGCTAATTTGCTCCTTCAACCCCACCAGGGCCTCGGGCGGCGCGTCCGCCACCGTTACCCGGTAAAAGGTTCCCATGGTTTTACCTTCCGCCGTCCAGGCAGGCGCGCCAGGCTGTACCGGGGGTTTGTCACAACCGGTAAGCAATAATGCGCCGCTGAGCGCGAGCATAACGAATTGGTTCATGTATTGACTACTCCAGCTAATGGGCTTTGCGCCATCGGTGGCTATGTTAATACGTTCGCGCCACTTTGCAAAAAGCAGGTGCAAAAACCAGGCCGGATCGTGTAAAACCCGGCGCGCTGGTCAATCATTATTCGAGGTGGTTGCCGCCCTGGGCATAATTGAACATTCGCTGTACGATCTCATCCGCACCTTTGATGACGTCGGATAACCGTTTATCGTGACGATTGAGCGCCTGTGAATAGGCGATTTCGTGAGCCTCATCAACCATGGAAATAATGCGGTCACGCGTTTGCGTGTCGATAGTCCCTAGGATGGTGGTGATCACGACCTGATAGGCATGGGACGTCACGGTTAACTGCTGCTCCCGCGCCTCCAATGCGTCAATGCGCGCGAGCAGAGCCTCATAAAGCGGATCCTGGGCCATATTCCCCTCTCTTGTCTCATTCTGGCAATGGCCCGTCGCAATGCCGGCGGGCATGCATGATCAATCCATCTTTAACGTTATATGATTAAGCGGCATCCCGCAATTGCCGACCGTGGACCGGAATATTTACCGGTCCCGACCCGCGCGGGATATCAGGATTTATTTGCGCTTCGCGGCCAACAGGCAAAGCCTGCGGGTTAACTCATAGCTGCTGATAAACGAGCTTACGGGCAGGAATTCAAAAGGTGAATGGAAGTTATGCGCGCCGGTAAAATAGTTAGGCGTAAGTAAGCCCCTGGCCGACAACACGGCGCCATCGGTACCGCCGCGCATCGGCGTCACTTTCGGCTCAATGCCCAGCTCGTCAAGCCCGGCAAAAATAAGGTCGATAGCCCGGCGATCGTCGGTTATGGCATTGCTGATATTACTGTAGATATCCTTGACCTGATATTCCACTCTTCCGGTGGGGTAACGCCGTGCAATGTCGGCCGCCATCTCGCCAATTTGCCGTTTGCGCCAGGCGAAGCGGTCTTGTTCGAAGTCGCGAATCGAAATCTTGACACTGGCGCGGCTGGCGTTGGCCTGCAGCTCGTTAAACCAAAAGTACCCTTCCCGTCCTGCGGTATGTTCAGGGGTTTGCCGCCGATCGAACAACGCGATAAAATCCTGAGCCATCAGGATAGGATTAACCAATACGTCTTTAGCCGACATCGGATGGGCGGTTATGCCGGTAAACGTCACCGCCGCGCTCGCGGCGTTAAAGTTCTCATAGACCACCTCACCCACTTCGCAACAGTCGATGGTATAGGCGAAATCCACCTTAAAACGTTCTGGATCCAAGGCTTTTGCGCCGCGCAGGCCAATCTCCTCATCGGGGACAAACGCCACTACGATATCCCCATGCGGCGTGTTATCGTCCAGGTTTTCCAGCATGGTCATGATCGTGGTGATGGCCGCCTTGTTATCCGCCCCCAATACGCTGGTACCGTCGCTAAAGAGGATATCCCCGTCGGCATAGGGCAGGATCTCGGGATGTTCCGCTACGCGCAGCCAGATATCATGCTGCGGATTCAGACAAAGGTCCTGGCCGGTAAAATGTAATAATTGCGGATGAATATCCGGTGACAGCCCCACGTCCACAGTATCTAAGTGGGCAATAAAGCCGATCCGGGGCGCCCCCGCCGTATTACCCCGCCTAACGGCGGTAACGGTGGCCTGTTGGTCGATTTGAATATCGGTCATACCAAAGCCATGCAGCTCTTTCACCAGCATTTCGGCCAGCCGCTGCTGGCCGGGTGAGCTTGGCAATCGCGTTACGTCGGCATCGCTTTGGCTGGAAACCGCCAGGTAGCGAAGAAAACGCGTAGTCAATTGTCCGGCGATATCTTTGGTCATTGGCGTTCCTTTTAATGGCAAAAATGCCCGCACTGGGCGGGCATTTGGGTTGTCGCGACGTGTACCGGCCACACAAGGACGATTAAGCACACCATCGTTTTTTCATCCCCTGATGGGACAAGATCTCAATTATAAACCGGCCGGACGCGGCACTTCAAGGTACTGGCCGTTAATGCTACGCCGGTAATAATGACCCTGATTAACGTAAAAACGCTCGCCGTTCAGATCCACCACCGACATATTGCCGTTGATGCCACCGGATTCATACACCTGGGGCGCAGGCGGCGCATCGACGACGATATATTGATTATCCCGGCGCTGATAATAAATACCGTCCAACACATAATAAGTCAGTCCGGCCACCAGCACGGTCGCCGCCACGCCGGGCAAAAAATCAAATCTAGCACCGCGATGCGGCGCGCCGCCGGGACCCCAGCCATGATGCCCATTATACCAGCCGGGCCCACCATGGCCATGGTTATCCCAGCCTGGCGCGGCAAAACCGGCTACCGGCACCACGAGGCTAAGCGATAAAACCAGGCTAAGTAATTTTTTCATAAGATACCTTTAACACTCACGCTTACAAACTTCTGCCGATACTCTCATAACAGACCTAAATCAGTCATTCAGCAAGCCGATTTACCGATCTTTAGTCGGCCATAACGAATTACTTACGCACCGTTAATACTTTTTAGCACTTCATGGCACGCTCATATGGGAGGTTATAAGACAAATAACGGCAAAGGTATGAAAGTTTTTAGTAAATTAGTGAAATATTTTGTAACCACATAATTTATATAAATATTGGTAATGATAAAATTAGACTTTCTCATTGGATGCCCGCCGTTATGGATGGTATTTTACTTTAGTCCGTTCACTCCAGAGCGGCATGACGTGATGTTGGACACCCACGTATGTTTGGTGGGTGTTTTTTTTATGCCCCAAGGCAACCCGAGCGTCAGGCTATTTGACCAAATCGTCAAGGCGCTCGTCGACAATGCCCGCCGGCTCAAGGTGAGCCAGCACCTCAGCAGCTGGGAACAACTGCCTCACCGCCGCTTCCGCCGCATCGCCGATATCGTGGCCGACATCCACAGAAAGTTGGCCGTCCACTTCGACATGCAGTTCGACAAAGACTCGATCGCCGCCGTTGCGGGTGCGAATATCATGCACGCCACGAACGCCCTCGCAGCTTAGCGCGGCGTCGCGGATCCGCTGCCGGTCCGTCATATCCAGTTCCTGATCCAAAAGCTGCCGGAGAGCGGACAACGCCATCCCGCGCGCATTCCACACCATATAACATGAGATGGCCAACGCGCCGGCGGCGTCCGAACGCGCCCAACCGAACACCCCGTACAACACCAGGGCGCATAAAACCGCCAGGTTAACCGCAATATCGGTCAGATAATGCGCACGGTCGGCGGAAATCGCCGTTGAGCCGGTACGTTTGACCACATAGGTTTGCATAACCACCAATGCACCAGCGCACAGAGTACTGCCGATAATGACCCAGATCCCCATCCCATGCTGCACCAGTGGCTGTGGATGCAGCAGTCGTTCGATGGCTTCAAAACCGAGTACTACGCCGGCGCCTCCTAATAGCAGGGCCTGTACGAAAGCCGCCACGGCTTCGGACTTGCCATGACCATACCGGTGCCCCTTATCGGCCGGGCGCTGGGCATAAAAAACGCCGATTAGCGTCACCATGGACGCCATAACGTCCACCAGGCCGTCCGCCGCCGACGTCAGCATGGCGATAGATCCGGTCAGCAACCAGGCCCATATTTTGACGCCGACCAACACCAGGGCAACGCCTAGGGATAACAACGAGGCCCATCGAGTTAGCTTTTTATAGGGGAGCTCAATAGCCATGGCACCCTCTCCAGGGTCTTCGTAAATAGGTCATATGACTGAGGGATTAACGATAAAATGTGGGCGGAACAAAATGAGCATGCTTTGTACAATCCGTAATCAGTTCGGTATGGGATCGCAGCGTCCCCGCCTTCCCGCCACGCCAAATATTGAGGGTATATCGGCGGCGCGTTATGCCCCCAGACACGATGTTCGCCCAAGTTTAGACGTAAATGGCCAAGATAAAAACCTCGGACGCCACATACCCAATGGATTTCGAGCAGCACCATAGGACACATTGAGTGGAAAATGATGAAATTGAGCTGGCCGCGGGTCTGTTAGCCGCCGATCTGGCCATCGACGAGACCAGCGGAGAAAAAGAGTCAATGCGGGGGAAAAGCCCGTTTTGCCGATAAGACGAAGGCGAGCAGGCCGCGCGAGGCCCTAAACGGCCCCGCAGATCGGAGGTCCCCGAGCTGCGGGGTCATATTACCGTGATTAATCAGGCCGGTAGTCGGGTGGAATATCATCAGCCGGTGGCGTCGGATAATAGTCTGGCGGAACCGGCGACATTTCCGGCGCCACGACCGGTTCTACCTGGCTGTAACGGGTATCGACCGGTATTTTGTTACCCTTGGCATACATGCATTGGATATACACCCGGTCATAGGTATCCTGCAACGAGTCGGAACTGCGCCACGCCGCGTTATTCCCCATCGAACTGCCAACCAGCAAACCGGTGCCGGCCCCGACGACCGCCCCGGCGCCGGCGTTGTGTGACGCCGAGCCGATTAACGCCCCGGCCGTCGCCCCAACCAGCGTTCCCGCCGCCGCGGTGCCGACCGCGTTGTTAGCCGCCGTCTGTGCGCCACCATTAACGCTGTTGCGTGCTGAGTTCTGGCATATCACCTGATCCTGCTGAAAGCGATCATAACTCTTGCCCGTACCGGGCAGCACCATCACGCTAGGTTCTGTCGGCGGAGACACGCAACCGGTAAGCAGTAAACTAACCAGCCCTACCGCCAAATAAAAAGGTCTTTGCATTTTGTTCATCCTGAGTTCAACGTGAGGCCGGCGCGCTGGCGG
>JAATGH010000108.1 GCA_015654745.1 Enterobacterales bacterium | reverse complement strand
CCTTCGGGCAGTTCGACCCACAGAAAAATACCGCCTTGCGGCAGCCAAGGACGGGCCACCGCGCCGAACGCGTCGCTGACCGTTTGTACCATCACCGCCAATTTTTGCGCCAACACCTGACGCAACCGGGTGATATGCTCATCGAAATGGGCGCCGAAGTATTCCGCGGCAATCAGTTGGTCCAACGCACCGGTGCCACCGTCATTTTTCAGGGCAATCAGCTGGCGCAATACCGTCGGTTGGGCGGTGAGATAGGCTACCCGTAACGAGGGCGCCAAGGATTTTGAAAAGGTGCTGATATGAATCACCCATTCCGGCGCCAGCGCATAAAGCGCGGGTGGCGCCTCCCCTTGCCAGATAATATCGGCGTAGCACTCATCTTCCAGGATCAGGGTTCGATAACGTTGAGCCAGCGCCACCAGTTCCCGGCGCCGCGCCAAGCCCAAAATCGCGCCGGTGGGATTTTGCACCGTTGGGATGGTATAGATATATTTAGGCGTGATATTTTTTTGCGCCAGATCCGCCAGTAGCGCGGCCAGCGCGTCGGTCCGGATACCCTGCGCATCTAACGGAATACCGATAATATTGATGCCGCGCGCTTTAAGCTTGCGCAGCGCGCCGGCGTAGGAATAAGCCTCCACCAGCACCGTATCCCCCGCTTCCAGCAACAGATTATTCACCAGATCAATAGCCTGCCCGGAGCCGGAGGTAATCAATACATCATCGGCAGCGGCGTTAATTCCCCGCTGGGCGAGTTTTTTGCTGACAAACTCGCGCAGACCAGGGTAACCCTGCGGCCCGGCACCCTGGTTATAGATAGCCAGGCTTCTGCCCTCCCGCGCAATCGCTATGCGCGCCGCCTCCGCCAGTCCTTGTACCGGAATCAGGCCGGGATCGTTATGTCCGGAATCAAAAGTATAAGGTTTCATTCCGCGCCAGAGCGGCGTGGGTTCGGGTAAGCCGGCGCGAAACCGCGACCGTACATCAAAAGAGGGTAAGCTCATAATAACTCCCTAAATAAGAATTGAATTATCTTGTAGAGCGATACCCTGTTTTGATCAACGATTATAAATTGCTAACCATCTGCATATTTAGACTATCCCACGGTGGAACGGCGTTGTCGGTAAATTATGGGGAAAGCGATGCCGGAATTGCCCGGCGTCGCCTTTCGACATTTATTTCATACTGCCCGCAATCGTCTCCACATTGTGTTTGAACGCCGCTTCATAGGTAGGGGCGGGACCATCGGCCTTGGACAAGGCTTCGGGATAGAGCTCGCCACCCGGCTGCGCGCCGCTGGCGGCGGCGACCTGTTTGACCAGTCGAGGATCGGTCTGGTTTTCCATAAAGTAAGTTTTTATCTGCTCCCGCTTAATCTGCACGATCAGGGCCGCCACGTTGCCGGCACCGGCCTCTGATTCGGTGGAAAAACCAACCGGAGCCAGGAAAGTGACGCCGTATTCGCCGCCAAAATAACCAAAGGCATCGTGGCTGGTGATGACCTTGCGCTTGGCCGGCGGGATGGAGGCAAATTGTGTTTTGGCCCACAGGTCCAACCGATCCAGCCGCTGAATATAGGCTTCGCCGCGCCGACGAATATCCGCCGCGTCATCAGGGTCGGCGGCAATCAGCGCCTCCATCACGTTACGCGCGTAAATAGCGCCATTGGCGGCGCTGTTCCAGGCGTGCGGGTCGGTCACGGTTTTTCCTTCATCAACCATTTTACGGGCGTTCACGCCTTTGGACGCGGTAACCACCTGCCCGCGATAGCCGGACGCGCCGATCAGCCGGTCCATCCAGCCTTCCAAGCCCAGGCCGCTGACAAATACCACATCGGCATGCTTCAACGCCTGGCTGTCCCGCGGTGAAGGTTCGAAACTGTGGGGATCGCCATCCGGTCCCACCAGACTTGTCACCTTGACATGTTCACCGCCCACTTGCTTGACCATATCGGCCAAGACGGAAAAACTGGCCACCGCGTCAACGGTTTTTGCCCATGCCCCCGGACTGAGGACTATCATCACCATCGCCAATGATACCGGTAAAGATTTCATTCCTTCTCCTTGCTGTTAACTACCCGATGCCGCCGCAGCGCCGCCATAAAACCGCCGCGCGGACCCAATAAAACCGACATAAAAAACCCCAGACTCGCCGTCAGCACGATGGCCGGGCCGGCCGGCAGCGACGCGTAAAATGACCAAAGCAGCCCGATAAAGGCGCTTAACAGGCCGATGATCACCGCCAGCAGTAGCGTAGTGGTGAGATGCCCGGACCAGCAGCGGGCGGCCACCGCCGGTAGCATCATCAGTCCAACCGACATCAGGGTGCCGAGAATTTGAAAACCGGCGACCAGGTTGAGCACCACCAAGGCTAAAAACAGCGCATGGATAAGCCGAGGCCAACCCCGCCGGTTAACGCGTAAAAATGCCACGTCAAAGGCTTCGATAATCAGCGCGCGGTAAAGCAGCGCCAGGGCCAAAATAGTAAACGTCGCGATATAACCGACAAAGTTAATGGCGTTGATATCCACCGCCAGGATTGAACCGAACAGCAGATGCAGCAAATCCACGCTGGAGCCGTGCAAGGATACCAGCGTCACCCCCAGCGCCAGTGAGCCTAGATAGAAACCGGCGAAGCTGGCATCCTCCTTGAGCGCGGTTTGCGACGTTACCAGGCCGGACAGAATCGCCACCAGCAGGCCGGCGATAAAACCGCCGATACCCATCGCCATCAACGACATGCCGCATAGCAAATACCCCACGGCCACCCCGGGCAGAATCGCATGGGACAAGGCGTCGCCCACCAGGCTCATCCGGCGTAATAACAGCAATACGCCCAACGGAGCGGTGCTCAAGGACAATGCGCAGCAGGCCACCAGCGCGCGGCGCATAAAACCATAGGCGACGAAAGGATCAATTAACCAGTGGATAATCATCACATTACCTGAACCAACGGGGGGAATTGCCGGGTATCGGACCAGTTGCTGTTTAAGACATCGCCGGACGCGCCCCAATAGATACGTTCCCCGCTCAACAGCAGGGTTTGCGGAAAATGGCGGACCACCAGGTCATTATCATGCAGCACCACCAGCAACGTTTTGCCGGCCGCGTGCAGTTGGTCGATGACGTCCATCAGCAGCCGGCAGGTTGGGCTGTCGATACCGGTGAAGGGTTCATCAAGCAAGATCAGGGGGGCATTCTGGGCCAACAGGCGGGCAAACAGCATGCGCTGGAATTGTCCTCCCGACAGGGTCTCGATGGGACGCGCCGAGAGCGCGGTTAACCCAACCCGCTCCAGGGCTTGGCCAATGAGGACTTTATCATCGCGGCCAATACGACCGAACAGCCCGGTCGCCGGCCAACAGCCCATTGCCACCACGTCGACGACGTTAACAGGAAACTGGTGGTCGATTTCAGTCTGCTGTGGCAAATAGGCAATGCGCGGCGCAATGGCCGTCCCGAAGGTTAGCCCGCCTGAAACCACCGGCAGCAATCCGGCAATGGTTTTCAGCAATGTGGATTTGCCACTGCCGTTCGAACCCGCCAGCGCCGTCATGCTGCCGGTTTGGATGCTGCCGCTGATAGGTGGCGAAATCCCCCGCCCTTGGTAGCCCAAGACCACGTTCTCCAATGTGATCATGGCAATAGCGTGGCCCAATAAATGGCGCCCCACAGTAGTGTCAGCGCGAAAAAGGACAATACGACGCGGGTCAACCAGGAAGCGGTAAGCAGATTAAACCGTCCGCGCGGGTCGGTCAGGGTAGTCAAGTTTGACATAAGTAAAGGCTGGCTAGTTATTGTTACTTTATAACATAACACTCACTAGCTATTGAAGCAAGAGCCTGCACTGCGCCGAACGCTAGCGATGTTCAATACCCCCCCGGCACCAGTTGCACATTGCCGCGGTACGCCGTGCCGAACAGTTGGCGCAACATGCCGTCCCGAGCCAAGGTTACCGCCCCTTCCGCCGTGGCAGCCTCGCCGTGGAATGAAGCCATCACCTCGGTATGGGCGGATAGCTGCCGCACCTGCTTTCTGACCGCCGCGCAAATGATGCGGTGCCCGCCGACCGGTCCGCCCAGCACCAACATGGCCGGATCGAGGGTGGCGACCAGCCCCATCGCCAGGTAGCCCACCTGTTTACCGTACTCTTGGATAACCCGTAGCGCCGCGGGCTCCCCGGCATCCGCCCGCGCCAGTAGTTCCGGCAACCGGCGCACTTCCCCTCCGTGCGCACCAGGAGCAAGCCGCTGCAAATAATCAGGGTAGCCAAGATGTTTTTCCATCATCAGTTCCACCGGTGACTCGGTGCAGCTCCAGGGAAAGGGCATATCCGCCACTTCGCCGGCGCAGCCGCGCACTCCCCGAACCAGCTGGCCGCCGGCGATAATCCCCGCGCCGATATGGCTGCCAATCTGTAAAAAAACGATATCCCGTAATCCCTTGGCCGCACCGTTTATCGCCTCGGCGGCCACCGCGCAGTTAACATTGTTTTCCAAACGCAGGGTGGCCGGACCGGTTATACGCAAACGGGCGAGAATCTCATCCGGCGTTAGACCCGCCTGGGACGGACCCTCGCGTCCCGACTGCACCACATCCTGCCTAATCGCCTGGGACAAGGCGAGCGTGACCCCGAATAACGGCCCGTGCTCCCGTAGGCCCTGCTGCAACGTCTGCAGCAGGGCTGACGCGCCGCCGATCAGGTGCTGAAATGAGGGATTGGTTATGCGCCGCTGCGCCACGATATTGCCCGCCAGGCCGCGAGCGATAAACAATGCCTGGTAATTGCCCATATCAACGCCCAGCACCCACCCTGCGCGTTTACCGATACCATAGACCTTGGCCGCCCGGCCTTTTTGCCGCGCCTGTAAACTTAGCGGTTGCACGAGATCGACGGCGTATAATTCCTCAATCCCGGCGGACACCGTGGGCTTGGACAAGCCCAACAGACGCGACAGTTCGGGACGGGTCGTGGCACCCTGCGCCAATAACGTCGCCCCCAGGGTTTGCGCCAGATCGCTCAGTATGGGCAGCGCTGAACCGGTTCTGGCCGAGGATCGATCCTGCTGGAGCGACGTCGGCGGTAACCGCGCCGGTTGTCCGGGCGTTCGGCGCCCGGAAGAAAGCGATTTAGCGTCTAAAACAGCGTGATAACCAGCATCCGTTCCTGTTCCTACCTGGCCGGCGATAAACGCCAGCGCCTGAGCCAGAGACTTTTCCCGGTGCGCCATCGGCGCCAGCCGACGCAGTTCAACCATCAGTTGCTTTAACGAACCGAAGGATTCCCGTTCTCGCTCAAACCAGTCGGCAAACAGCCGGGTTGGCCGCTGACTTGGCGCGCGGGCAAAAAAATCCAGCATAGTCCGGGCCGGCGAGCCAATCCACACCCCCTGCTCCAGGGGCAAATCCCCAGCTAACCCCAGCACGCCGGCGCGTGGCGCAATCACCCGGCCGGGCAGCGCCAACGAACCGCGTTTAGGATGCGCAATCAGCAGCCGCGGGCTCGCCAAGGGATCAACGGCCAGTACCGACTCGTCCACCAGCACGGCGCCGGGGAAGGCATGCGCCAGAATCCGCCAGATACCCTGCCGGATAATTACCGTCTCATCCGCTGCCACGGCCCCAGTGTAGATACCGCGCGCCAAGCGCTTAAGCGTGCCCCGTCGCGTCGCTCGGCTGATAACAGCGGCATCGTGCTCTCCGGCAAAAACGAGATCGGGCCAAGAATATCGCGACATTTTTTCTCCAGAAACCTGACCGCAGAGCATCAAATAGCCGGTTTAGGGTCAATAAAACAACGTTGTGGTCAACTTTTATATTAAAGCCAGCGTGTGCAGTCAAGTATTTAACCATTTCATGCGGCATAGCGGGTTAGACACCTGGCAAATCTCACATGATCTGTCTATTAAATTTAACATAACTAATTGTTTTTTATTAATTTAAATTCAAAACCGCAAATACTGGTCGACTGGGAATGCGATATCGTAAACTCAATTTACTTAGAATAGCCATGATGAGTAATGATGACCCTATCTCAAGAAAAGCTGATCCCGTTTGCCGCGGGTATCGACGCACAGGCCGACGCCGTCAAGGCAACCTATCACCTGATGCAAGGCTGGCTGGCGGCGTGGCCCGTTGACTCGCTTAAAGATCGCCGCTTACTGTTTATCGGCATCGGCGCGTCCCGCGCCGTATTAGCCAGCACCATTTATCAACTGCGCGCCAAAGGGGTCGACGCGCAACGCAGCGACGGCGACGATTTACCGGACGGCAGCCCGATGATAGCGGATTGGTATATCGGCGTATCGCAAAGCGGACGTAGCCCCGAAGTGGTGCGGGCTATCCGGCAACAGCCCGATCGCCAACGCCGCATTTCCATTGTCAATCAACCCGGTTCCCCCCTGGAACAGGCGTGCGGCATCCCCATCAATTTGGGCGCATTAATCGACTCCGGCATGTCTTCCGTGGCGCTGATGGCGACCGCCGTGGTGCTGGGCATGTTAAGCGACGCGCTGACCGGCACCGATAATGATGCCGCCTGGCAACGGCTGCCGTCACATCTGACCACGCTGGCATCCCGGCTCCGGCCGCAGGTGGCGCACTTTGCCGCCAGGCTTAAGCACGTCGGCTGCGTCGATTTGGTAGCCAGGGCCGGCAGTCTCACCGCCGCCGAACAAGGCGCGCTGTTTTTACGTGAAGGGCCGAAGGTCCCCGCCATGGCCTCGGCGACCCGAAACTACCTGCACGGCATGACCGACGCGGTAGGCAATACTGCCCACGTGATCATCGGTGGTGCCCGGGAAAGCCTGCTAGCCCGGCAGTTGGCCGAATTTGCCGTACCCATCCTGTTGGTGACCGATAACCAAGACGACCATCCGCCCGGCGTGGATGTGGTGGCTATCCCCCTGCTGCCCGCGGGTCCCCGCACGCTGGTGGAAATCCTGGTCATGGAGCTCCTGGCGCTGGAATTGGCCGCGGTGTGGGGCAGCGATATTGATGCCGGGGTCATGGGCCGCATTGATACCAAACTTGCCGCGTCGGAAAGGGCGCCGGGCGAGGAGAGGTTATGAGCGATGTCGTTCTAGGCATTGACGTTGGGGGAACCAAGACCCAGATAGCAATCCGTACCGCCGACGGCGTGACGCTATTGGATCGGCGCGTTCCCACCCAACGCTGGCGCGGCGAATCCTTCGAACAAAAGGCGCGGGTGCTGGCGCAACTGATCCAACAGACGTTGACCCCATTGGCAGACCCTCTCGTAGTGCGCGCCCTGGCGGTGGGCGCGCACGGGTGTGACCTCGCCGAAGAGTGCCGGGAGCTGGAACGGCATTTGGCCCCCTACTTTCCCCAGGCCGCCTTGCGGGTAGTCAGCGATGTGGCGCTGGTGGCGTTGGCCGCGGGCGAGCCGGGCGCCATGGGATTAATCGCAGGTACCGGGTCGGTGGCCATCGCCCTGACGCCCGCCGGCGACTATGTTTCGGCCGGAGGGTGGGGATGGCTGCTCGGCGATGAAGGCGG
>JAATGH010000379.1 GCA_015654745.1 Enterobacterales bacterium | reverse complement strand
GGTATTGGCCTTGACGCGAAGTCCAAGGTTGTTGCGTCCAGCTATATATGCATTATCACGCAGGGTCGATAAATACCGGACGTTTTATCTGCGCACAGCGGTTTACCGGAGTTAGCTGGGGTAAAAAGGGAATACCAGCTTGATTTTATCGCCAAATGTCAAAACCCAATAGGATAGTGAGAAAACAGGGTACTTGATGATTGATTGTAGGTAGGGATAGGTTTGCCGGATTGGTTCTTGCATATTCAATTTAACATAATATACATTATGCGCACCAAGGTGACTAAAGCTATTTTGCGTCAACCGGCGCCAGGCTGGCATGATAAAGAGCTTTACCTTCGAACGTACCTGCAAGCCTCGCCGTTGCTGGTTGCTGGTGAACATCAATGTAGCCTTGGTATTGACGTATTCCCTGTTTTTTTGATCGCGCTACGTGAAATCTGATAAACCGTGGTGGTAATGATACTGCAGATTTCACGTAGCCGCTTGCCCGTTACTCGACGCACTTCAGCCAATTTTCTTGCTCATCACTGGTTTGGTGCGCACGCTAAATTTCGGTCTTATATAATCTTAATGTGTGGCCTGCAACTTAAAGACGCTGACGGCTTGCTGTAGCTGTTCGGCCTGATCGCTTAAGGATTTGGCTGCGGATAACGCCTCCTGTACCATCGCTGAGTTTTGCTGTGTCATCCCTTCCATTTCGTTTACCGCAATATTGATCTGGTCAATACCATGGCTTTGTTCTTCTGAGGCTAAAGCGACCTCATCGATAATATTGGCCACGCCTTTAATAGACTTTCTAACCTCATCCATCGTGTCCTTAACCGCCGATACCTGCTTGGAGCCGCTTTCGACAGTTTCAATGGATTTCTCAATCAATAATTTGATATCCAAAGCCGCGGTTGACGATCGTTGAGAAAGCGTGCGCACCTCACTGGCAACTACCGCAAATCCGCGACCTTGTTCGCCAGCCCGCGCAGCTTCCACTGCCGCATTGAGCGCCAGAATATTGGTCTGGAAAGCAATGCTTTCGATGATACCGGTGATTTCAGATATTTTTGTAGAACCCGCAGAGATTTCGTTCATGGTTTTCAGCATTTTTTCAACGGTCATGCTACTCAAATCAACCGTATCATTAGCATGCTTACTGAGTATATTCGCTTGGCGTGTATTGTCGACGTTCTGGGTAACCGTGGCTGAGAGTTGATTCATACTTGCGGCCGTTTGTTCCAACGCCGCTGATTGCTCTTCCGTACGTGCGGATAATTCTATATTGGCTGTGGCGATTTCTCTAGAAGCTACGGCAACCGATTCACTCGATGTATGCACATCATGTAAAATAGAATCAAAACGATTTATCAATGCATTGAAATTTTTTGCAGTATTGCCGATTTCATCTTGATGATATTCATCAGCTATTTGGGTTAAATCCAGGGTTTGGTTTATGGTTTGCAATTTATCGCTAAAGTTATTCAGGCTATTTTTGACATAACGAATAACAAACACTGAGATTAAGCCCGCCGCAAGTAATGCACCACAAATCAGCGTTAATAGAATTAAAAAGGTCCTTTGGTAATTGACCGCATTTTCACCCTGTGTGGAATTTGCAAAGTCTACATTAAATTTCAAATGCTTAGCCAGAGAAGCCGATAATTCATTTCCTGGCAGAATGACAGTGCCATTTTCACCATAGGCTTGCTCATTCGCGGCTTGGCCATTAACTTGATGATCTGCAATGAATTTTTTTACAGCTTCACGATAGACATCGCTTAACTGTTTATCGTTTTGCAGCAAGCCCTTATCAACGTCATTTGTCAGCAAGTTCGTTTGATAAAAATCCAAGCTTTTTTGCAGCAAATCAAAATCAGACTGAACTTTGCCAAGATAAACATCTCTTGCCTTGTTATCATTACTTATAAACGCCAGAAGTAAATCACTTTTGATGGTGTCTCGCTGCTGGATAGCGTTATCAATCACATTGATGCTAGGTATAAAATCATTGGCGAGATTATCTAGATTTTGTTTTGAAGTATGTAAGGCATTTAATCCAAATCCACCTACCAAAACCAATGATAGTGAAAATATTGAGATTACTATGATTAATTTTTTTACTATGTTCATTCAGTTGAATCTCATCGTGTCCATAAGTCGTTATCTCTATATCGGCTCAAGGCGATTATTCTTCATGTCTTTATTAAATTAATAACAGGAAACTTACTGGGTAACGAAAAAGGTTGCGTTTCTCATTTACAACACAAAGAGACAACGTCACTTTTGCAGTGAATAAAACGCTCGGTTAAGAGGGGCTAGATGCTGATGGTGCCCAGTCGTTAGGGCTTTTGGGGCCAGTGACGCGAAAAGTCCATATTTTTTCATTAACCTGACGTTTTTTACTGAGCTTAAGCCCACTTTCCTTTACAATAAGGGTCCTTTCCATTTTCAGGCCGATATACATGCTCACTCCCAAGCTGACGCAGCAAGACATGACGGAAAGCGAACAACGCCAACTCAAGACCCTGCTGGACCAGGCAAAAAAATTCGAGGGCCGTCCCCTCACCAATTCGGAAAATAACCATATCAAAGATGACTATATAGCCAAATTGATGGCGGAGCGCGAGATCATCGCAAAACAGGCAAGAACACAAAAAAGACAGAAAAAACTCAAACCCGATATCTCGGCGACATATGAATGGTCAGCCCATATGCATTCGCGCGGCAAACGTTAATCGGGTTTCAATCTATCAGAGCGAGGTTTACCCCGCTCGTGATCGATTCAATCCCCATCCTGTAACCCGCGGTTAGTCAGCATGGGAGTGATGCTAGGTTCTGCGCCGCGCCACGTACGGTACAGCCGATCCAGATCTTCGCTATTGCCACGGGAAAGAATAAGCTGCCGAAAGCGTCGGCCATTTTCCGCGGTTAAGCCGCCCTGCTTTCTGAATGCGTCGAAAGCGTCGTCAGCCAGCATTTGCGTCCAGAGATAGGCGTAATACCCTGCTGCATAACCACCGCCCCAAATGTGTTGGAAAAAACTTGAACGATACCGCGGTGGGACATAATCGAGGTTGACCTTCTCCTGTGCCAAAACCTCGGATTCGAACTCATCCACTTGCTCTAACGGACGATCCGCCGCCAGGCTATGCCAATGCATATCCAATAGCGCCGCCGCCAAGAGTTCAGTCATGTCGTACCCTTTATTGAATCGCGCCGCTCGCCTGATTTTTTCTCGTAAATCCTCGGGCATGGGTTCGCCGGTTTTATAATGCTTGGCATAATTGTCGAATACTTCCGGGTCATCGGCCCAATGCTCATTAAACTGGGAAGGAAATTCGACAAAATCTCGCGGCGTCGCGGTGCCTGATAGGCTGGCGTATTGCTGCGTGGCGAACAGGCCATGCAAGGTATGGCCGAATTCATGGAATAAGGTGATAACGTCATCCCAGGATAATAAGGCTACTTGACCGGACGGAGGTTTGGGTAAGTTGGCAACGTTATAGATAACTGGCCGGGTATCCATCAGCGTTGACTGATCAATGAAATTACCCATCCAGGCACCGCCACCCTTATTATCCCGTTGAAATAGATCAGTATAAAACAGTGCCAGGGACGTGCCGTCGCGATCAAACACTTCATAGACGCTGACATCGCTTTGATAGACCGGGATATCGGTTCGCAACGTCAAGGTGATGCCATATAGCCGGCCGGCGGCATAAAACACCCCATCCTGTAATACCCGATCCAGCGGGAAAAAAGGTCGAATTTGTGAATCGTTGAGTTCGTATTTCATTTTCCGCACCTGTTCGGCATAGAATTGCCAATCCCAAGGTGCTAAAGCAAATCCGCCCTGCCGATCATCAATTAACGCCTGAATATCGGCCGCCTCGCGTTTGGCGCGGGTGGTCGCGGCAGGTACGATGTTTTGCATAAATGCCAGCGCGGCTGTCGGTGTTTTGGCCATCTGATCTTGTAGCGCCCAACTGGCATAATCCGCAAAACCGACTAGGTTTGCTTGCTGGGCCCGTATTTGGGCGAGGCGTATGATCAGCGCGCGGGTATCGTTGTTATCGCCCCGCTCCGCTCGTCCAACGGATGCGGCGAAAAGTGCTTGACGCGTTTCACGACGTTTTAGCCACTGCAGTTGCGGCTGTTGCGTGGTGTTCTGTAATACCAGTAACCATTGGCCCTCAAGACCGCGTTCCTTCGCCGCCAGACCGGCGGCGCTGATTTCCGCCGGGGACAGACCATCAAGCCATGTTTCATCGGCTATGGCCAAAGCAGCCTGCTTACTTGCCGTTAATAAACTCTGGGTAAAACGCGTACTTAAGCTGGCAGCCTCCTGGTTAAGCTGTGATAACCGCTGCTTGTCTTGTGGCGTCAGGTTGGCCCCCGCCAAGACAAACCGCTGGTAGGTTACCTCGATTAAACGCTTGGATTCGGGTGAAATATCCAGCGTAAGCCGTTGATCATAGACTTGTTGCAAACGGGCGAACAAGGCGCCATTAAGTTTGATGGCATCATTGAGTTTTGCCAGCTCCGGCGCGGTCTTTTCCTCAATTTGCTGTAGCCGGTCATTGGTATTGGCGGAGGCCATGGCGCCGAAAACCGCAAGGACCCGCTTTAACATCTGTCCGGCACCTTCCAGCGCGACATAGGTATTGTCAAAGGTGGGCGTCGCTGCGAGTCCCGCGATCACATTGATTTCGGACAGATAAGCCCGTATACCCTCACTGATTGCCGGTTCATAATCGTCATCACCGATCAAATTGAAAGGCGGTGCTTGAAAAGGCAACTGACTGGCCTGGAAAAAAGGATTTTCATGGATGGTCATAATGACTCCCGAACGTCGGTAGTGCTAAGCATGTGGGTTGCAAACAACTTATGTGAATATTAGCATCTATAGCTTGCGGTTGCCCGCCGATGTGATCGCCAAGGTGATATAAGCCCTCTATTCTTTGAATACCATCATTAAAAATCGCGAAGCAGGAATACTAAGTGATATACGATATGGGCTAAGATATTCACAAGATTAATATTAATTATTTCGGATTAATATATGTAATATCTATTGGATAAAATGCCGCGTTATATTTTAATGAGTAATAAATAGCTTACTTTTCAAACACAGGACGATATATGTTGAGTAACATGAAGTATTAACGGTAAACTCACAAAATCGAAAAAATGAAATTATCGGCATTAAAAACACAGCTATCACAGAAATAAATAATATGTATGATGATGAACCGGCTTCATTTTCTGAATTACATTCAGACGTGGACTGGCGTGACGTTGTAACGGAGATGGGGATGTTTGCAAGCAATTGGGGTATTGAACCATTTGGTTACATAATCACAAAGCCTATGGTGTACGTTTGAACCATGAAACCTATCATCAGGATGGCGCTCACCATATTGGCGAAATACAAATCGGCAACGAGGGGCAAATAAATCATCATTTGGCGCAGTGGGGCAACGTAGTGCAGTAAATCGGTGACTACGGCTTTCATGAAACCCTCGGTATGCGGTGGATCAATGTGAATTTTTGAACCGGGTTGCATCATGGCATAGCGACAAGTTTACCGATGATTTCGTCCTTTGACGCATTTCGCCATTAAAACAGGCTGTTGATGGGTAAGACAATAGTCTATGCTCAAAGGCTGTGGTTAATTACCAGCGCGCCGCTTCGAATTTGCCTGGCGGATGCGCCTCATTCACCTATCCATTCCATTCCGAGGAAACATATATGGAATATCGCCAACTGGGTCGCTCCGGCCTTAAAGTATCGGTATTAAGTCTCGGCACCATGACGTTCGGTGGCAAAGGTAAATTTGCTAAAGTCGGTGATACCGGCGTGGCGGAAGCACGTCGTCAACTGGCTATCTGCATCGAAGCGGGAATCAACTTGTTCGATACCGCCGATGTCTACTCGCAGGGTGTTTCCGAGGAGATATTGGGCGAAGTGCTCAAGGATAAACGCGAAAGCGTGCTTATCGCCTCTAAAGCCCGCTTCCCCATGGGCAGCGGACCAAACGATCGTGGTTCTTCCCGCCATCATCTTATTCGCGCCTGCGAGGCCAGCCTGAAAAGGCTCAATACCGATCATATCGATTTATACCAGCTTCACGAATGGGATGGCCAAACGCCATTGGAAGAGACGCTATACGCGCTGGAACATCTGGTGGATAGCGGCAAAGTCAGATATGTAGGTATTTCCAATTTTTCCGGCTGGCATATCATGAAAACCTTGGGTGTTTCGGAGCGTCTCAACCTGATTCGTCCGGTCAGCCAGCAAATTCATTATTCTTTGCAGAGCCGTGAAGCTGAATACGAACTGCTGCCTATCACTCAGGATCAGGGATTGGGCGTACTGGTTTGGAGCCCGCTGGCAGGAGGACTATTATCTGGTAAATATCGCCGGGATCGGCAACCTGAGGGAGGTACTCGTCATCTGGAAGAATGGAACGAGCCGCCAATCTATAATCAGGAAACGCTCTACAACATCGTAGACGTCTTGGTGGATATCGCCGATGCGCGGGGCGTTTCCGCCGCACAGGTCGCGCTGGCTTGGCTTATCAGCCGCCCCTCGGTCACGTCGGTGATCATTGGAGCCAGGACCGAAGAACAGCTTAAAGATAACCTCCGTGCGGCGGATCTGGCGCTAAACGATGGGGAAATTACCCGTTTGTCGGATGTCAGCCGGCCACTACTGATTTATCCGTATTGGCATC
>JAATGH010000146.1 GCA_015654745.1 Enterobacterales bacterium | reverse complement strand
CTGATGAATCTGGTAAATAAATTCATTGAAGAAAAAACGCTCTGCTGATTTCACTACGCCGACCCGATATAAATGCTTAGGAGAAGATCATGGGTTTGTTCGATAAATTGAAATCTCTGGTTTCCGATGATAAGAAAGACACGGGAAGCATTGAGATTGTTGCACCCCTATCAGGTGAAATTGTTAACATTGAGGACGTGCCTGACGTCGTTTTCGCTGAAAAAATCGTGGGCGATGGCATCGCAATAAAACCCAGTGGCAATAAAATGGTAGCGCCGGTAGATGGCACCATTGGCAAAATTTTTGAAACTAATCATGCTTTTTCTATCGAATCCGACAGCGGCATTGAGCTGTTTGTCCACTTCGGTATTGATACGGTTGAACTGAAGGGCGAAGGATTCAAACGTATCGCGCAGGAAGGTCAGAAAGTGAAAAAAGGGGATGTCATCATTGAGTTTGATCTGCCATTGCTGGAAGAGAAAGCTAAATCGACATTGACCCCGGTCGTTATCTCCAATATGGATGAGATCAAAGAGCTGATCAAACTGACAGGCAGCGTAGTGGTGGGTGAAACACCGATTATTCGCATCAAGAAATAATACCCCCCCCGCCAGTCCGGTTTGTTTTATATCGGGAAAGCGTATAATGCGGCACTCAGCCATTGGCGAGTGCCGTTTTTTTGACCAACAAGGCTATTTAACCGCGAGGGCGAGCAAATCACTCATTCCAATGCGGGATCCTGATACTAATCACTAACCCGCCGCTGGCACTATTGTGAGCCTCCACCTGACCGCCGTGGGCCAACGCCACCTTACGGGTGATCGCGAGTCCCAACCCGTATCCCTTACCGTTTAGCGGGCCGTTAACTCGGACAAAGGGATCAAAGATACTGGAGAGCTTGCTTTCTTCAACCCCGGGCCCTTGATCGGCTACGGTAATATCCAGCATGGCGTCAACGCGTGAAAGCGTGACGTAAACGCTCTGCCCTTGCGTAGAAAAACGCAGTGCATTGCGTACGATATTTTCCACGCCACGCCGCATCATTTCCGCATTACCCCTAACGGTATAATCTTCCTGTGGCTGGGCGATGAGCTGAATATTCACTCCGGGCACCTGGGCCTCATACCGCGCGTCGTTGACTACCGCCTCCACCAATCCCAGCAAATCGAAATAGTCCTCGCCAAGCAAACCCTGCTGCTCGGCTCGCGACAGCGCCAGCAATTCACCAATCATCCGATCCAAACGACCCGCCTCATGCTCAATGCGATCGAGAGAAACAAAGACATTTTTGGGATTTTGATGCGCCAGGCCGATGGCCAGTTGCAAACGCGCAAGCGGCGAACGCAGCTCATGCGACACATCGTGCAGCAGGGCTTCCCGCGCGCTGACCAGCACCTGCAATCGCTCGGCCATGGCATCGAAATCCTTCGCTACATCGGTAATCTCGTCATGGCGACGGCGCATCATAGGGAGCAGGCGTACGCTCAGATCGCCACGCGATACGCGGGCAAACGCACGACGCATTTGCAGCATCGGCCGGGTCAGGTTCCAGGCCAACAGCATGCTGAACAACAATCCGCCCATCAGCCCCATCCAGAATAGAGGCGCCGGCATATGCAAGATATTGCTGCGCCGACCGTCATGATATCCGTGTCGCAAACCATCAACGTTGTAGCGCAAGACATAGTGCCGTCCATCCGGGGCGGTAACCTGACGGCTTAACACATCCCTCGATCCGGGGGGACCGAAAAAATCGCTATCGCCGTCGGACTCGGGCGGCGACAGGGTATCGCCGCCCGCTGAGGGAGCCGGCGGGGTGCCGCCCGGTTTAAACGACCGCGGTAAGCCATCCGTCGCCGTTGAGGTTGATAAAACCTCATCAGCGACCGGATCTACCGAAAAATACATGCTTTCATCAGCTGGCCAAGCCGCCTGTAATGTCTTCAAGGCCGGCAAACCGAAATTGGCCAGAACCGACCCGGCGGAAGCAATCTGCACATTGCCGATACGCCAGGCGATATTGTCTTCCGGCGGCTCGTGATGGGGACCATAGAGCGAGAAAACGACCCACAGCCCTTGGGTCATCAGGAGGAAAATCACCCAAAAACCAAACAGGATTTTCCAAAACAAGCGACCTCGATTGGCCATCAACGGATCCGATACCCGATGCTGCGGACTGTCTCAATACTCAAAGTACTGCCTGCCAAAACCGCCAGTTTTTGTCGGATATTGCTGATATGGACATCCACACTCCGATCATAGGCTTCTCGGCGGCGCCCCAATCCCTTTTCCGATAAGTCGTCTTTGGAAACAACGCGATCCGGGGTACGCATCAATAGCTCCAGCAAATTAAATTCGGAAGCGGTCAGATCGAATGATGTACCCTGCCACTGGCTGCTGCGTGTCGCCGGGTTTAAGGTCAATTCGCCATAGCGCACGGTGACCGCCTCGGCGGGCTCGTCTCGTTGTTCGTCGAACCGGCGCAGGACGGCGCGCAAACGGGCCACGAGTTCCCGCGGATAGCATGGTTTGGGCATATAATCATCCGCCCCCATTTCCAGCCCAATCACCCGGTCGATATTATCGCCTTTGGCGGTCAGCATGATAATCGGGATACGACTGCTTTTGCGCACCTGGCGCAATACCTCCGTACCGCTCATGTCCGGCAGCATGATATCCAGAACCATGGCGGTATATTCCCCGGATAACGCACCGGCGACCCCTTCGTTTCCGGTCAGAACCAGCGATGTGGCAAACCCCTCGCCGGTGAGGTACTCACTCAGCATCTTGCCCAGTTCCCGATCGTCATCAACCAATAAAATCTTCATCATGTTCCCCATGTGCGGCGATAATGCCAATAATCGGTATCAGCATGGCATAAAACAGCAGTATCTTCCCAGAATAACCCAGGGTATCAAGTAGGTTTAGCATTTAGAAGAGGAGTCAGCGTTAAACACGCCGGTAGAGAGATAGCGATCGCCCCGATCGCAGATAATCGCCACTATGATGCTGCCGGGATCGCGCAGGGCAAGCCGCAACGCGCCGGCCACGGCGCCTCCCGAGCTGACGCCGCAAAACAGCCCTTCCTCGCGCGCCAGCCGCCGCATGGTATCCTCCGCCTCACGCTGGCTGATGTCCATAATTTCATCCACGACCTCAGGACGAAAAATACCCAGTAAATACGCTGCGGGCCAGCGCCGGATACCTGGAATTGCGCTCCCCTCCTCCGGCTGCAGCCCGATGATGCGCACATCGCCACGTTGACTTTTCAAATATTGGCCGACGCCGGTAATGGTACCGGTAGTGCCCATGCTCGAGACCAAATGGGTGATGGCCCCAGCAGTCTGTTGCCAAATTTCAGGACCGGTGGTGGAAAAATGGGCGTAAGCATTATCGGGATTATTAAACTGATCCAACACCCACCCATCGCCGGCCAGCGCCATTTCGCGCGCACGATCGCGCGCGCCTTCCATACCCTGGTCGCGGCTCACCAGGACCAGTTCTGCGCCGTAAGCGCGCATGGCCGCCTGGCGCTCCATGCTCATGTTATCCGGCATCAGCAGTCGCAGGCGGTAGCCTTTGATAGCGCAAATCATCGCCAACGCGATGCCGGTATTGCCGCTGGTGGCCTCGATCAACCGGTCACCGGGGGTAATGTCGCCACGCCGCTCCGCCCGCTGGATCATCGCGAGTGCCGCGCGATCCTTAACCGAACCCGCCGGATTATTGCCTTCAAGCTTAGCCCAAATCTGACTTCCGGTGTCCAGGCCCAGACGGGTAAGTTTTACCAGCGGAGTATTGCCTATGCACTGCTCTAGCGTAGTCACATTCAGCTTCTTTATTTAGCAGTCCTGAGGACCAGGATAAGTAGCACAATTTTACAGGAATATTTTTATAATATGCAACAATAAGCGAAATAAATATTTTCTTGAAAACTCAAAACGACTTATATCGCAAAATGTATTTTGTCTGGCAATATACAAACAGCCAAAACGAATTAGGCAAGCACCGTATTTTTTGCTAATTTACGTAGACGATCCAGCGGCAATATCGACGTCATTGACGTTGGGGTCTACTGCAAACAAAATAATATTTGCATATAGAGTTAATTAATAATGAAAAAAAATAATTACAGCGCTACAGTTACCCACCGTATAGCTATCGCAAATAATCATAGTAAAACATCTCCTTATATACCTGACCATCAGCAGCAAAAAATTCTCACTCAGCTCAGCGCTCGTCCGGGATCCTTGGCTAAAAATCAGCGGGCAATGGCCATTTTGGATGTATTGCTACTTATTTCAAATACCCACATTCTATTAGGCGACCATCCATATCTGGATAAAGATCATCGCCGCTTATCAGCAAACAATTCATCCGACACCACATTACCCCCTCTTATTGGCGCGGATTTAGGCCGCAGGCTGCAAAGAACGCCAGCGCTAATGGTGTCAAATCAGCTCACGCCTAGGTTGCGGACGCCATCAGCCATCGACCATCCAATTACGGTTGCAAATCAGTTCACGGATCTTTTTAACAAAAAAATAAAGTTACCCGCAGCCTCCGCGTCAACGTCATCTGTTCAGCGCGCAAGCATATCGCCAATACACAACGGCAAAAAAACAATAACGAAACGAAGCTTATCTACCGGTCGTCCTCTTTTGCCAAGCACCGAGATTTTGCCTTTTTTTATCAATAAATATCCTAATTTACATCAATTGGCGGGTAATAAAATCAAAGCGGCGATAAAGCAGAAAACGGGTATCGACATAGACCCCGATCAGGTTTATTACCATCGGTTCAGCGCAGCGATGAACGATCCGCTTTCGTTTACGGGATGGCAGCATTCGGCTCAAGATCTCGTTGAGTCCAGGACCCTTACGCATTGTGTACTGCATAACTTTTCCGCGGATGCGCAAGACAATATGGATGTCGTTAACATGATGGGTGGCATATATAACCAGAATACCACGCAAGCAACAACCTTTGGCGCTGCAAATATAATCAAAATACTGCCTTCTAGCGTGGCTGAACTTATCTGGAATATGAATTTTTATAATGAATTTAACAAAGCATTAGATGAATATTGGCACGATCCACAAATCCAAGAAATACACAATATTTATACGTTTATTGAGACGCTGAAAAACTCAAGATTGATTTTGACAGAAAAACATAAGCTAATGTTACTCAATGCTTTTGGGCTCGATGCAACAAGCACAAATAATATTCAAGTAAGTTTTTTTGATATAAATGGTTATGTTGCTACTGACATACTCGTACTACAGTCACCAGAACCTTCGGATGTAATCCTTTACCTGCCACGATCCAGACAGGCTATTCCTTTCGCCAATTTACGCGATCTGCGTGCATGGATAATATATAGCTGTATTGATGAAATTGACCGCAGTGCTTTGGCGCAGCATTTTTCCATAAGCGACCGCCAGGGGAGCCTCTTATATGATGGTATTGATAGCTGGCTCTTGACGTTAAACAAAGAGCGGGATCGTTATTTTGATGTTATCTATAAAGCCGATAATATCATTACCGGCAATCTAAGCCCGCAGCTTATTGCTCGCCAAAAGCTGCGGGCTTATCAAGATGCCGATCGATTGATCAAATCCAATAATGAAGTAAGAGAAGATATGGCCGCCCGCTATTTTTCCGTAATAAATATGCTGTTACCTAACCCCATCACGCCTATAATATCATTTGCATTGGATCTTGACCGGGCAATCAATGCAGACACTAAATCAGAGCAGAAAATGGCCATCACTGAAATGGCAAATGATGTAATTAATATTGCCCTGATGGCATTAACCGAAGTGGGAGCTAAAAAAATGAGCCTCATCACGGACATGCGCCCGCAGCTTGATGTCACCCTAGAAGCCGGGGATATTAGCGAATCGGTGCGACAATCGATGGTCATATCAAGAAAAATTTTTGGTAGCACCATGGCTGATGCGTATTTACAACAGTATGGTTTTACCAGTCATAAATTATTTTTACTTGAAGAAAATCAGCAACATGTCATCATCCACCCTGAGATTATGACGGAAATCAAAAAACTCGGCATAACCAATGTGGAATTAACATTTACAGAAGACTTACCCTACGATGAAAATGGGATTATTAAGGGGCCTGATGGAAATCGATATTTACAAATAAATAATAAATATTATGAGATTCAGGAAGATGTGGTTAACAAACGCTTTAGTTTAGCGAAAAATCAAAATTTATTTATATTTTTAAATGACACATTTGAAAAAAAAACGTTTTTCTTAAGTAACGCTGACGATACGAAATTTCACGATTTTTTTTATTCATGTAGAGGCAAACGCAACCCCACGGGTACTAATCCGTCGTGCCCAGGCTTTAATGAATCCCTGGCGAACAAGTTGGCATTGCTTGACTCTGGCATTGATTCATCAATTGAATCTTCCATTGAACAACATCCTGATAAACCCTACCTGTTTAGGAGCAAAGAGGACGATCGGCTGTTCATAAAATTTGAAGACAGGTATTTCCAAGCTAAAATCAATACTAGAAACAATTCCATTACATTATATAAACATTGTAATAATGCATTTTTGGACTGCGTAAACGAACAGCTGGCTAAAGGGCCAAAGATGTTTTATAGCGAAAAAAACAATAAATTTTATCCAAATAATAAGATCGGTAAGCTACAAGAAATATCAGGATTTTCATATTCATTGGCTAAAATGGAAATTTGGTGTCAAAAACATCCCTCCCTACAATTAACCACCGATGAAATTTACGCATTGCAGCGTTATGCCAGCGTTGATTATGACGCAATCAATGAATTTATGCGCGCAGGTATGCCTGAACGCTATCTAAACAGCTTTTTGCGCCAGCAGGTTGATGAGTCAATAAATACCATTGAACGCGCACTGCAGAAAATCCCCCCGTATAATGAAAAGGTTTATCGCGGCACGCTGTTGTCACCGGATGAATTGCAACGGATAAAAGCCCGCGATCTTATGCATACGCTCAGTTTTGTGTCCACTTCCGCCGACCCGGAGGTCGCCAGGATCTTCGCCGTTGAAAATGCGCCATCGAAAATCGGGGTATTTTATGAAATCAATATTAAGAAATCAGGCCACCCCATAGCTCTCTATACGTCCAGAATGAGGGAGGCTGAGGTGTTAATTGAAAAAAACAGTTGGTTCATAGTGGAGAAAATAGAGGGCAGCAGGCTATCTTTAGCCGAAATCCAGCCAGGAAATTTAGACGAATTTAGACTAAAAAATCCGACATCCATGACCTATACCCTCTGATTTCACGGTTACAATATGCCGTATTTAGCGACCAACCAGGCTCAAACCCAATTCAGGGTAAGCTAGCCTGACGGCAATTAATCAACGTCACCGATTGTTATTTTCATATTAGGCCGCGCGCCCATGCGGCCAGTGCGGATTGAAGCTCAGGCGCTTTCAGCCAGGGCAACCGGGCGCAGTGCTTTATCCCCGGCATATAACCGGGCATTTTGCGCGCCAATATAGTAGCGGTCTCCGCGCTGCGGAGGATTGATGGCATCACCGGGCAATACCACACTCACCGGCTCCTGATGCCAACCCACAGGTTGTACCAGCAGTTGCCAATAGTGGCCTCGCGGGCTAATGTCGATCACCTGTACCGGCAGCGGGCAGCCGTCGCTGGCCTGGCTGCTGATGTTCATTTCCCAAGGGCGCAGAAACAAATCCACTTTGCCCTGCTGGAGCGGAGCATACTGCAATGGCCAATGATAGGCACCGATATACAGCTGCGAACCGCGGATCTCGCCATCCAGCCGATTGACTTCCCCCATAAATTCCAAGACAAAGCGGCTGGCCGGATCGCGCCAGACCTCATGCGGCGTGCCCACCTGTTCGATATTGCCTTGACTCATCACCACCACCCGATCGGCCACCTCCATGGCTTCTTCCTGATCGTGGGTAACAAATACGCTGGTGAACCGCAGCTCTTCATGCAGTTGCCGCAGCCAGCGGCGCAGCTCTTTGCGCACCTGGGCGTCCAGCGCGCCAAAGGGCTCATCCAATAAAAGAATTTCCGGTTCCACCGCCAGCGCCCGCGCCAGCGCGACACGCTGCTTTTGCCCACCGGAAAGCTGCGAAGGGTAGCGGTTGGCCAGGTGGCCAAGCTGAACCATGTCCAGCAATTGGGATACCTTTTGCCTAATCGCGGAGCCAGAAGGGCGTTCGCGACGCGGCAGCACCGTCAGGCCAAAGGCAATATTCTCCGCCACGGTCATATGCCGGAACAACGCATAGTGCTGGAAGACAAACCCCACATGACGATCGCGCGCGTGGCGCTGGCTGACATCGTGGCCGCCAAAACGCAAATGCCCGCTATTATGATGTTCCAGACCGGCGATAATACGCAACAGCGTGGTCTTACCCGATCCCGAGGGCCCAAGCAACGCAACCATCTCGCCAGTAGCGATATCAAGGGAGATCTCATTCAACACCTTGGTGCTGTCGAAATACTTGCTGATATTGTCGATTTCGATACTCATTGAAGCGCCCCTTGTCTAAGATGTGCCTGCTGACGCGCCAGACGCCATTGCAAACCGCTCTTTAGGAATAATGTCACAATGGCCATCAGAGTCAGTAGCGCGGCGGCGGTGAAGGCCCCGACGGTGTTATAATCCTGATGTAATAATTCGACTTGCAATGGCAAGGTGTAGGTTTCGCCGCGGATCGAACCGGATACCACGGATACCGCGCCGAACTCACCGATGGTGCGGGCGTTGGTCAAAATAACGCCATATAACAGTGCCCAGCGAATATTGGGCAGCGTAACCCGCCGAAACATCTGCCACCCGGAGGCGCCCAGCATAATAGCCGCCTCGTCCTCCTCGCTGCCCTGGCTCAGCATCACCGGCACCAGTTCGCGCACCACAAACGGACAGGTGACGAACACCGTCACCATAACCATGCCCGGCCAAGAAAACATCAGTTGGATATTGTGGCTGTCAAGCCAGCCGCCAAGGGGACCGTTGGTGCCATAAAACAGCAGATACAGCAGGCCCGCCACCACCGGAGACACCGCGAACGGGACGTCCATCAGCGTGAGCAGCAGTTGGCGTCCGCGGAAGTTAAAGCGGGTTACGAGCCAGGCCATCAAGGTCCCGAATACCACGTTGACCGGTACGGCAATGAGCGCCACCAGCACGGTCAGCCAAATAGCGTGTAGCATGTCGGAATCGCGCAGGTTGTGCCAAACCGGCACCAGTCCGTCAGCCAATGCGGTAACAAAGATATACCCCATCGGTATGACCAAAAACAGCAGCGAAATCACCATGCCGGCGCCAATCAGCAACCACTTGACCCAGTCCACGCGCGCGCGTTCGGCGCCGTTAAAAGCGCATATGTCGACCATCAGTGTCCTCCTACCCGCCGGCCGTAGCGCGACTGTAAAACATTGATGCCAAACAGCAGCAGCAAAGAGGCTGCCAGGATGACCGAGGCTATTGCGCTGGCGGCCGGATAATCGAATTCCTGCAAACGAATAAAAATCATTAGCGAAGTCACCTCGGTTTTCCAGGCAATATTACCGGCAATAAAAATCACCGCGCCAAATTCGCCCAAACTGCGGGTAAACGACAGCGCGATACCGGCCAAAAGAGCCGGAGCCAGCTCAGGCATAACCACCCGGCGAAACGTTTGCCAGCGGCTGGCGCCAAGCGTTTGCGCCGCCTCCTCGTATTCAGGGCCCAATTCCTCCAGCACCGGTTGCACCGTGCGCACCACAAACGGAATACTGGTAAAGGCCATGGCCACGGTAATACCCAGCCAGGTATAGGAAACCTTAATACCGAACTGCGCCAGCCAGGCGCCGTAAAAACCGGTAGTGGAAAATAGCGTCGCCAGCGTCAGCCCCGCCACGGCGGTGGGCAGGGCAAAAGGGAGATCCATCAGGCCGTCGAGCAAACGCCGGCCGGGAAACTCGTAGCGCGTCAGGATCCAGGCCATCAGCAAGCCGAATGCGCCGTTAAACAGCGCGGCGGTGCCCGCTGATAATAACGTGACTCGATACGCCGCCATCAGTTGCGGCGCGGTAACGACCTGCCAATACTGCTGCCAGGTCATGTGCGAGAGCTGCATGACCAGCGCGCTCAGCGGCAGTAATAAAATAAGGCAAACAAACAACAGACTACTGCCCAGGCTCAAACCGAAACCGGGCAATACGCGTTTGCTTTGCAACGCCATCATCATTGATGCCCCGCCGCGATGAGCTGATCCAATTCGCCGCCGTCGTCAAAATGGGTTTTCATCGCCTGCTGCCAGCCCCCGAAGCGATCTTCAACCTTAAACAGCCGCACCTCGGGAAATTGGCTTTTATCGGCCGCCATGATGGCCGGGTTGTTGACCCGATAATAAAACCCGGCGATGGTTTTTTGCGCCGCCGGGCTGTAGAGATAGCGCAGATACTCTTGCGCGGCGTTTTGGGTGCCGTTTTTCTCAACATTCTTATCTACCCAGGCCACCGGGAACTCAGCCAGGATATTCACCTTGGGCACAATAACGTCATATTTATCGGCGCCGTATTGATTGCGTATATTGTTGACCTCCGACTCAAACGAAATCAACACATCGCCCTGCCCGCGTTCGGCAAAGGTGGTGGTGGCGCCGCGCCCCCCGGTATCGAACACTTCCACATTAGCAATAAACTTACGCATCCAGTCATGGGTGCGCTGGCGATCGCCGCCATCGGCCAGGCTAGTGGCCCCCCAGGCTGCCAGGTAAGTATACCGGCCATTGCCGGACGTTTTTGGATTGGGAAAAACCAGCTTGACGTCATTGCGAACCAAATCATTCCAATCATGGATCTGTTTCGGATTACCTTTGCGCACCAAAAAAGCCATGGTCGAATAAAAAGGCGAACTGTTGTTTGGCAACCGGGTCTGCCAGTCCGCCGGAATCAGATTGCCTCGATCGTGCAGAATCTGCACATCCGTGACCTGGTTGTAGGTCACCACGTCAGCCTTTAGACCCTGCAAAATGGCCAATGCCTGCTTGGAAGACCCCGCGTGGGACTGTTTGATGGTCAACGGATCGTCCGGATGTTCCTGGTGCCATTGCGCAATAAAACCGGGGTTCAGGGCGGCAAACAGCTCGCGCGCCACATCATAGGAGCTGTTTAAGAGTTCAGTCGATTGCGCCGGACCGCAAGCCAGCAATACCGCCGCTAGGCAACCTTTGATAGCCCGGCTTGTTATCAGCGTTCGATTCATTTTTATCCTTGCCCGATCTGGATGGAACACGTTCTATGGTGGTACAGTTTATTTATAACTGGCCCCTAACCTGTAACGGTTTTATATACTCTTTTGTGCTTTGAGAGCATCAAAAGCTATAAGCCCTGGGATGGTGCAAGAATCGTCCCGAAAATATGACGTGGAAAACCCTCCTGGGCGGGTTGGCATCGGGGAGTGTAAGGTATTGCGCCGCAAGGGGCGGGATGGGGAAGATAATCAGCTAGCCGGACCGAACCGGCTTTTTCCAGATCCTGCCGAATGTCAGGACCTGGTTTGTCGTCAAGCGCCTAAGCGTTTTTCGCCCAGCCCGCGTTATTGTATTGCATCCGCATGCCAGATGATTTTACTGACCTGCCAGCTTTTCAGCGCGTCGTCAGCCGGCAGTAATTCCTCGGGCCCGTGCCAGATACCTGAGAAAACATAGCTGACGTGGGCACTTTGCGGCGCGGCGCAAATCACGGCGTCGCGATCGTCACCACTGCCACGCTGGCAGGCGCCGTACGCTTTGCTATACAGATCGCTAAATCCCGTGCCGATTTTCACGCCCCATTGGCTCGCAACGGATTTATCCGTGATATCAACGCGCCGCACCGTTCCCCCCGTTGGGCCGTAAAATACCATCATGACCTGATTGTCCTTCAAGGCCTGGTAGAAGGCAACGATACTCCCATGGTGTGTTTCCATACCGCCGCGCAGGTGATAACCGCCGCCGAGCTCACTAGCCAGGGCGTCCTGATTCAGGGGCGTGGCCGCGCCGATTTTACCCACGCCGGCATCGCCGACGGTAGTATCGCCGCCAAACCAGTTAAACGGCGACAGACTCGACCATGAAAAATGAGACAGGGTCGAACAGCCCGCCAATAGAATAAATAGCCCAATAATTAACGGGCGCAACTGCTTCATGTGTGCTCCTAACTACATTAATGCCAAAGGTTTCGGTTATTGGATGCCCCTTCGGCGTAAAAGTGCCCTTTCTGTTACGCGACCATACCGGCAATATCGAGGTTGACATCGATGACGACAAATGAAACGGGCAGGATATTTCACCGAAGGATTTGGTGGTTGTCTGCGGCAAGCTTGAAAAAGATCGGCACGCCCACAGCGTTGACGTCGAACATATATTGAACCAGCGGCGTTGTCCGGGCCAATACGCGACCCGGCCGGTCTAATGTGGCCAATTAGTACTCCTGATCCTCAATCAGTCGTTTCCCCAAGGTCACGCTGTCGACCACTTCGTAGCCAAGCTTCTCATACATTCCGATCACCGCGTCGTTGTCTTCTCTCACCATCAAATGGGTTTTAGGGCAACCCCGGGCTATCAGTTTTTTCTCCAAACGGCTGATTAATGCATTGGCAATACCGCGCCCCCGATAATCGGGATGTACGCCCAAATAATAAGCCGCCCCACGGTGCCCATCGTAGCCGCCCATGATTGAGCCGACCACGGCGCCGGCCACCTCGGCCACCATGAATAAATCGGCGCCGCAGTTCAGCTTGCGCTCGATATCCATTTCCGGATCGTTCCAAGGGCGCAGGAGGTCGCAGCGCTCCCAAAGCGTGATCACTTCCTCGAAATCGTCTTGGCGAAATACACGGATTTCCATAGTTGACCGCCGTCATCTCATGCAAAGAAAACTCATACATTGATTATCGCGTTATTTACCACGAAGGCAAATAACATCGTGATCCACAGGCAGAATTTTGCCCGTATACCACGTAAATCAACCACAGGCCAAGCACCACAATGCTGATAGCGGGTAATACATGGTAATAGTTGCGTCATCGCCGCCCGTCCCAGACTATGTTATACCCTAACATTTTCCGCCACCTGTTCAGCGATCGGTTAATATTTGTTATGGATGCCAAAAAATTCACCCTTGCCTCACCCCTTACCTTATTAACAACCCGACGCCAAATGCTGCTGTCCTGTCTGGCCTTGGCGGCGTTCACCAGCCGGTCGGGTTTCGCCGGCGCTATAGGGTTACCGGCCGCAAGGGAACCGCGTAAACCCGGCGGGGGCACCCATTGCGTCATGATTGATCCCGGCCATGGCGGCATCGATCCGGGCGCGATAGGCCATCAAGGCGTCAAGGAAAAACATGTGGTACTGGCGATCGCCAATAAAGTGCGTCGCAACCTTAGCCAACACGACAATATTCAAACCAAGCTCACCCGCGAACAGGATGAATTCATTCCGCTGTTTCGCCGGGTCGAACTGGCGCAACAGCATCAGGCCGATCTGTTCGTGTCGATTCACGCGGATGGATTTACCAGCCCAAGCGCGGCCGGAGCATCGGTATTTGCCTTATCTAATCGCGGCGCCAGTAGCGCCATGGCCGGTTATTTGTCTCAAAAAGAGAATGCGGCGGATGACGTGGCCGGCGGCAAATACCGGGAACAGGATAATTATCTGCAGCAAGTCCTGTTTGATCTGGTTCAGACCGATACGATTAAAAACAGCCTGACGCTGGGCCGCCATTTACTCAACCATATCAGGCCGGTACATCCGCTCCATAGCCAGCATACCGAACAGGCGGCGTTTGCGGTGCTAAAATCCGCATCGATACCCTCGGTGCTGGTGGAAACCTCATTTATTACCAACCATCAAGAAGAACGGCTACTTGAAACCTCGGCGTTCCAGGATCGCATAGCGTTGGCCATCAGCAACGGCATAGTGGATTTTTTTGCATCGTTCGATGCACTCCAGCGCCGGCTTGATTCAGCTAAACACCGCTGAGAAGTCCGGTTGGTCATGTCCCGCCGGCAGGTTATACTGCACCGCGCGGATATCGCCAGATCACCCACCACGAGCGTCTTGAATGAATCAACTTGATATCGAGCATGTGAAACTTTTCTTGCTGAATCTACAGGATATCCTGTGCGATGCCTTGTCCGCGGCCGACGGTGGCGCCGGTTTTCAGGAAGATCGCTGGCAGCGTGGTGAAGGCGGCGGCGGACGTACCCGGGTATTGAGCGAAGGCCAGGTATTTGAACAAGCTGGGGTAAATTTTTCCCATGTTTCGGGCGCGCAGCTGCCAGCGTCGGCCTCCGCCCATCGTCCCGAGCTGGCCGGCCGGTCATTCCAAGCCATGGGGGTGTCGTTAGTGGCGCACCCGGAAAATCCCTATGTTCCCACCAGTCATGCCAATGTCCGTTTTTTCGTGGCTGAAAAGCCCGGCGCCGCGCCGGTTTGGTGGTTTGGCGGCGGTTTTGATCTGACGCCGTTCTATGGTTTCACCGAGGACGCAATACACTGGCACCGGGTAGCCCGGGACCTATGCGCTCCCTTCGGCGCGCAGGTTTATCCCGACTATAAAAAATGGTGTGACGACTATTTTTATTTAAAACATCGCGCCGAGGCGCGCGGCATCGGCGGATTGTTTTTCGACGATCTGAACGCGCCGGATTTTGCCCAAGCCTTTGCCTTTACCCGCGCCGTCGGTCTCGGTTATCTTGATGCCTATCTGCCCATTGTGCGGCGTCGCAAAGCCCTGCCATGGGGTGAACGTGAACGACAATTCCAACTCTACCGCCGGGGACGCTACGTGGAGTTTAATTTGGTTTGGGACCGCGGCACGCTGTTTGGGCTGCAATCCGGCGGGCGCACCGAATCTATATTAATGTCCATGCCGCCGTTGGTGCGTTGGCAATATGATTATCAACCGGAACCGGATAGCCCGGAAGCGGCATTGTACCGTGAATTTTTGCCGGTGCGCGATTGGTTGTCTCCGGGGGGACCCCATGGCGATTTGGGTTGATGCCGATGCCTGTCCAAAAGTGATCAAAGAGATTTTATTTCGCGCGGCGCAGCGCCTGTCGGTTCAGGTCACGCTGGTGGCCAACCAGACGCTGGCGGTGCCACCCTCGCCGTTTATCCGTACCCTGCGCGTCGCCGCCGGCTTTGATGTTGCGGATAATGAAATTGTTCGGCGCGTCGGTCCCGGCGATTTGGTGATCACCGCCGATATCCCTCTGGCAGCCGAAGTCTTGGAAAAAGGTGCGCTGGCGCTTAATCCGCGCGGCGAACTCTATAGTCCCGAAACCATACGCGAGCGGTTGGTGATGCGCGATTTTATGGATACCCTGCGCGCCAGCGGCGTGCAAACCGGCGGCCCGCCGCCGCTTAGTCAGCGCGAGCGGCAGGAATTCGCCCGCGAGCTGGACCGCTGGTTGCAATCCAGGTAAAAGATTCGCTTATCCAGGGCGGGAAACAATATCCTTTATTGATATTTGTTTGATGAAAAATAATTATCTTAATTTTGATAATTATATAATCTCAATAATTACCCTTGCCATAGCAAATTCCACGAAGCTGATATCTAGCAGATTTCGCATCTCGGAACGGGGCAAGCAAGCGAGCGAGTCACTCCCAGCTTACCTGAGCAATGTGATTTGGATGAACCCACACCGCCGACTAATCCGTGGTTCGAAAGATGACGGACATTCTCATCGTCCCATAAAACCGATCTTGGTGAGCAACGCTGTCATGAGCCTCCGGCCATTGATACTTCAGCTTTGCTAACCATCGGTTTTCCCCATGACACTAATCAGAAAAAGCGCATTTCCTTCAGCATCCTTTTGAGGCAGTGTTATGCTTAAGTTAATTCTTCCTTATAATACTTTATACTCGTTGTACTATTTCCTTCATGGAGTTGAGAGATGAATCAGTTAGAAGCCTTAAAACAGTTTACGACGGTCGTGGCCGACAGCGGTGACATAGAATCCATCCGTCATTACACCCCGCAGGACGCTACCACCAATCCGTCGCTGATCCTTAAGGCCGCCAGCCTCACCGCCTACCAGCCGTTGTTTGACGACGCTCTGGCCTACGCCCGCCAGCAAGGCGGTAGCCGCGAGACCCAAATCATCAATGCCAGCGACAAACTGGCGGTGAACATCGGGGTGGAAATCCTTAAAAGCGTTCCAGGCCGTGTTTCCACCGAAGTAGACGCCCGTCTGTCTTTCGATCGCGGCATGTGCGTGGCCAAAGCCCGCAAGCTGGTAGGTCTGTATCTGGACCAGGGTATCGACAAATCGCGGATTCTCATTAAGCTGGCGTCTACTTGGGAAGGAATCAAGGCGGCCGAAGAGCTGGAGCGCGAAGGCATCAATTGTAACCTGACGCTGTTATTTTCCTTCGCCCAGGCTCGAGCCTGCGCCGAGGCCGGCGTCTACCTGATTTCACCCTTTGTTGGCCGTATTTATGACTGGTATAACCAGCGTAAACCTATGGATCCATATGATGTTGAGCAGGATCCAGGTGTTAAGTCCGTGCGCGCCATCTATGAATACTATAAGCAACACCGTTACCAGACGGTGATAATGGGCGCCAGTTTCCGAAAAACCGAGCAAATCCTAGCCCTGGCAGGATGCGATCGTCTGACCATTTCGCCAAACCTGCTGGAACAGCTGCATCAGAGTGAAGAACCTCTTGAACGTAAACTTTCCCCGTCCACCGAAGGATTTCATCAGCCTGCGCCGTTATCGGAACCCGAATTTCGCTGGGAACATAATCAAGATCCAATGGCCGTGGATAAATTGGCCGAAGGGATCCGTCAGTTCGCCGTGGATCAGCAGAGCCTTGAAGATCTTCTTTCGGCAAAACTGTAATCTTTGGAGCCCTCAATGACTTCTCGTAAAGTGCTTGCCAATGCCATCCGCGCGTTAAGCATGGATGCGGTTCAAAAAGCGAACTCCGGCCACCCCGGCGCGCCGATGGGCATGGCGGATATCGCCGAAGTACTCTGGCGCGATTACCTGCAGCATAATCCGTCCAATCCGAAATGGATGGATCGCGACCGTTTTGTCTTATCAAACGGCCATGGTTCAATGCTGCTATATAGCCTGCTGCATCTCACCGGCTATAATTTGCCGATGTCCGAATTGAAAAATTTCCGCCAGCTGCATTCCAAAACGCCGGGACATCCCGAGTATGGCTATACCGACGGTGTGGAAACCACCACCGGTCCATTGGGCCAAGGGATTGCCAACGCCGTAGGCATGGCGATCGCCGAACGTACCCTGGCGGCGCAGTTCAACCGCCCGGGTCACGATATCGTTGACCATCACACCTATGTGTTCTTGGGCGACGGCTGCATGATGGAGGGAATTTCACACGAAGTTTGCTCACTGGCCGGCACCATGAAATTAGGTAAGCTGGTGGCACTTTACGACGATAACGGCATCTCTATCGATGGGCATGTGGAGGGGTGGTTTAGCGATGACACCGCCAAACGCTTCGAAGCCTACGGCTGGCACGTGGTCCGCGACGTAGATGGTCATGACAGCGAAGCCATCAAGGCGGCGATTGAGCGCGCGCGATCCGTTACCGACCGCCCTTCCCTGCTTTTGTGCAAGACGGTTATTGCTTTTGGTTCGCCCAACAAAGCCGGTACCCATGGCGCGCACGGAGCGCCGTTGGGCAACGACGAAATTGCAGCTACCCGTAAAGCGCTGGGCTGGAGTGCGCCGCCGTTCGAAATACCGGCGGAAGTCTATGCCGGCTGGGATGCCAAACAGGCCGGAGCCGCCCGTGAGGCCGCCTGGAATGAAAAATTCGCCGCCTACGAAACCGCTTTCCCGGCGTTAGCGCAAGAATTCAAACGCCGGACCGAGGGCAAATTGCCGGATCATTGGCAAGAGCAAAGCCAACAGTATATTGAAAAACTGCAGGCCAATCCGGCAAATATCGCCAGCCGCAAAGCGTCCCAAAATGCCCTTGAGGCCTATGGTCCTTCACTGCCGGAACTCATGGGCGGTTCAGCCGACCTGGCGCCCAGCAACCTGACCATCTGGTCTAAGTCGGTATCGATTGCCGATGAGGCGTCAGGCAATTATATCCATTACGGTGTGCGCGAATTCGGCATGACGGCAATTGCCAACGGCATCGCTCACCACGGTGGTTTTGTCCCCTATACCGCCACCTTTTTGATGTTTGTGGAATATGCCCGCAACGCGGTGCGCATGGCGGCACTGATGAAGGCCCGGCAAATCATGGTATATACCCATGACTCCATCGGCCTAGGCGAAGATGGTCCGACCCACCAGCCGGTGGAACAGTTGGCCAGCCTGCGGCTCACGCCAAATATGAGCACCTGGCGCCCTTGTGACCAGGTGGAAACCGCCGTGGCCTGGCAACAGGCCATCGAGCGTCATAATGGCCCCACCGCGCTGATTCTTTCCCGTCAAAACCTGGCGCAACAAGATCGCACGTCCAGGCAGTTGACGGATATTGCCCGTGGCGGCTACATCCTAAAAGACACCGATGGGCTACCGGAGCTTATTATTATAGCCACGGGTTCGGAAGTGGAGCTGGCGGTAGCGGCGTGGGAAAAATTAGCCAGCGAAGGGCGTAAGGTCAGAGTGGTCTCGCTGCCGTCCACCGATGTCTTCGATCAACAGGATCAGGTCTACCGGGAAGCGGTGCTGCCCCCGGCGGTTTCCGCGCGTCTGGCCATCGAAGCCGGCATTGCTGACTATTGGTACAAATACGTTGGACTGAACGGCGCCATCGTCGGGATGACTACTTTTGGCGAATCGGCTCCGGCCGAGGAATTATTCAAGGTTTTCGGTTTTACCATCGAAAACGTATTGGAAAAGGCGCGCGGTTTGCTGAAATAACGGCGTCGCCAAACGTTGGGCATTCTTGCCAAAAACATGCACTGCGTTATGTTAACAACGGCCGGCCATCCCCGGCCGTTGTTCTATTCAGGCCGCCGCACCCCGCGGCTCACGCGCCATATGCGCCGCCCAAAGCTCAGCCACCCAGATCACCCCTTTTGCGGTAAATCGCGCCTGGGAAAATGCATGGCGGTTCGCCCCGGTGCCTTTATAAACCTCAAAGCGCCCCGCTTCGATGTGCTGCTGTTGGGGCGTTAACACGCCAGCCAGACGGTACATGATCTGGCGTTCCAACAAAAACTGCCGAAAGTCGGGTTCTTTAACCTTCAGTAACTTACACACCTGGCGAAAACCCATAGCCTCTGTCACCAATACGTAATGGTCGAAAAACTCGGCCTTAGGCACCAGCCGTTCGACGCGCTTTTCCAGCGCCTGACGGCGTTCATATTCCAGTGCCCAGGCACGGGCGGCGGTGGCCGGATTGGTAAAGTCGGGTAAGTCGAGCACCCGTTCGCGCTCATGCCAACGATCGAGCAGCACCGACGTGAAGGTCGGCGAGATCCGGGCAATCACCAGCAGCGAATCACGTTTGTTCAGTAGATACTCCTGATACGTTTCTCCCTGGTGCCGGTAGTCCACCGGCCGCAGGGGCTGGGTTAAACGCTGAGCCGTCTCCTGGCTCTTGATTAAACGTTTGACCTCCCCATGGGAGGTTCCGATCAGATCAGCCAGCTCCCGGCTGCTCATTGAGGCCGTTTGATGAACGACGTCAAAACCCACTGCGGTTATCATCATAGCTTTCACCATTCTAATGTCAGGACACACCGGCTCCGTAGAGCAGTATGATAAATATACAATGGCACTGTTTATTTATCCAGTCCTTTTATTAAAATTAGCCGTTACGACTGCGCGCTGTAGCCTTTAACTTTCCCCCTTCAGCCAACCCCGAAGCTGTGCATGCTGTAATAACATTATCGTTTTGCCATCCATGATACGGCCGTCGGCGACCATAGCCAGCGCGTCGCCAAAGGGGATTTCCAACACTTCGATATCCTCATCATCCACGCCGCCGCCACCGCTGCGGCGCAGCGACTCGTTATATTCAGCGGCGAAAAAATGAACAATTTCCGTCACCCCGCCGGGTGACATATAGGCGGAGAATAATTTTTCGACCTCGCCCAATTCATACCCGGTCTCCTCAATTGCTTCCCGTTTGATGCACTCCTCAGGGGAGTTGTCATCTAATAGGCCGGCGCAGGTTTCCAACAACATTCCGGTGGGGTTACCGTTGATATAGGTCGGCAAGCGAAATTGCCTTATTAGCAACACAGCGTTTTTTTGTCGGTTATACAACAGAATAGTGGCGCCGTTACCCCGGTCATAGACTTCTCGCATCTGTTGTACCGTACCGCCGTTGGTTTTTTTGAGTTCAAAAACAAACTTACGTAAAACAAACCAGTGATCGGATAACAGCTTATTTTCGATAATCTTGATGTTTAGCGGCATAACATCCTCGGCAACACTGCGGAAAAAAATCGTGATGGAGATCATATCGCAAACCGCCGGGGCAATGGAGTCTTTGCGGCAAATACCTATGACCATAATCTGCCTATTTGTTCACCAAACGCGAGACGGGATGTCACCGGGAAGCAAAGTAGTGAACCCATTCTTAACTTATTTACATGATCTCCTTTTTTTCTCCACGTTTTATCCCGCACCTACGGGTACAGTACTATGGCGAAAAGGCCTATCGGACTTTTAGACAATGGCCTAATTTTACAGCACAATCGCCTTGGGGTTTTATTGAATGGCTAATTTTTTCATCGATCGCCCGATTTTCGCCTGGGTGTTGGCGATTATCATTGCCCTGACCGGCACTATGGCCGTATTCACCCTACCCATTGAGCAATACCCCCATTTGACCCCGCCGACCATCCGTATCGCTTCCAAATATCCCGGCGCCTCCGCCGAAACATTGGAAAATTCCGTTACGCAGATTATCGAACAGAACATGACGGGTTTGGATAACCTGCTTTATATGGCCTCGCAAAGCAGCAATACCGGCCAGGCGACCACCACGTTAACCTTTGAAGCCGGAACCAATCCTAACGAAGCCATGCAAGAGGTACAAAACCAATTGCAGGTGGCTCAGCGCCGATTGCCACAGGCTGTTCAAAGTCAAGGCGTTACCGTGTCCAAGACCGGCGACAGCAACCTGATGATGATAGCCTTTGTCTCAACCGATGGGTCCATGGATAGGTCAGATATTGCCGACTATATGGTAAGCCATCTGCAGGAACCACTTAGCCGGGTGAGCGGCGTTGGTTCCATCGATGCCTATGGCGCGCAATACTCCATGAGAATCTGGCTTAACCCGGATGCCTTGAATAACTACAAGCTTACCGCCAGCGATGTCGTCACGGCCATCACCGCGCAGAATAGCCAGGTAGCCGTCGGCCAGCTTGGCGGTACCCCCGCGGTGGCCGGACAGGCGTTGAACGCCACGATTAACGCCCAATCACAGTTGCAAACGCCCGAGCAATTCCGCGCGATTATCCTGCGGGAAAACACCGACGGTTCCACGGTCACCTTGGGCAACGTGGCCACCGTTGAGCTAGGATCGGAAAACTACGATTACCTGACCCGTTACAATGGTTTTGACGCGGCCGGGATCGGCATAAAACTGGCCTCGGGCGCCAATGAGCTTGATACCAACCGGCAGGTGAAAAAGAAACTCGAGGAATTAGCGCCTTTTTTCCCCCATGGCTTAAAGGCGGAAATCGCCTATGAAACCGCGCCCTTTGTCACCGCATCCATCGAAGATGTGGTAAAAACCCTGCTGGAAGCCATTTTATTGGTATTTTTGGTCATGTACCTGTTTTTGCAGAACTTCCGCGCGACGTTAATTCCGACCATCGCCGTGCCGGTGGTGCTGCTTGGCACCTTTGCCGTACTCTCCGCCAGTGGTTTTAGTATTAATACCCTGACCATGTTTGCCATGGTATTGGCCATCGGCTTACTGGTAGATGACGCGATCGTGGTAGTAGAGAACGTCGAGCGCGTAATGAGTACGGAAGGGCTATCGCCGCGGGAAGCTACCCGCAAATCCATGGGGCAGATCCAAGGCGCATTGGTCGGCATTGCCCTGGTGTTGTCGGCGGTATTTGTGCCGATGGCATTTTTTGGCGGTACTACCGGCGCGATATACCGGCAATTCTCAGTGACGATTGTAGCGGCAATGGTGTTGTCGGTTCTGGTGGCATTGATATTGACTCCGGCACTATGCGCCACCCTATTAAAACCCTTACCGGCAAATCATCAGCATGGGCGTAAAGGCTTTTTCGGTTGGTTTAACCGTCATTTTGACCAGGGCGCGGAACGTTACCAGCGGGGCGTAACGCGCATCCTGCAGCGCAGCGCGGGCTGGCTGCTATTGTATGGCTTACTGCTCGCCGGCATGGCATTTTTATTCCTGCGCTTGCCAACGTCATTTTTGCCCAAGGAAGATCTTGGCGTATTTATGGGGCAGGTTCAATTACCTCCCGGCGCGACCCAACAACAAACGCTACGGGTAACCAGTCAAGTGGAGAACTATTTCCTGACCAAGGAAAAAGACAACGTCCTGTCGGTCTTCTCCACCATCGGGGCCGGTCCGGGCGGCAATGGGCAAAACGTCGCGCGGATTTTTATCCGTCTTAAGAATTGGGATGAACGCACCGCGGCAGATCGTACCGCCGGGGCAATTATCGAGCGGGCGACCAGGGCGTTCAAGAAAATACCCGACGCCCTGGTGTTGGCCAATAACCCGCCGGCTATCAGCGGCCTGGGCAACGCGGCCGGTTTCGACATGATGCTGGAAGACAATGCCGGCCTGGGTCATACAAAACTCATGGAGGCCAGGAATAGCCTGCTGGCAGCGGCGGCCAATTCACCTGAATTAGCACGAGTGCGGCATAACGGCCTGGACGACAGTCCGCAACTGCAGGTAGATATCGATCAGCGCAAGGCTCAGGCCTTGGGAATCGCGATAGCGGATATTAACAATACGCTGCAAACCGCTTGGGGCTCCGACTACGTCAACGACTTTATCGATCGTGGCCGGGTAAAACGGGTTTATGTCCAGGCCGGGGCAAAATACCGCATGCTGCCTGAGGACATCAATCGCTGGTATGTTCGCAATAGCAGTGGCTCCATGGTGCCTTTTTCCGCCTTTACCACCTCGCGCTGGGTGTACGGTTCCCCTAGGTTGGAGCGGTACAACGGCACGCCTTCGCTTGAAATTGTCGGCGAGGCCGGAGCGGGCATCAGCAACGGTACGGCGATGGATATCATGGAGCAGCTAGTAGCGAAACTCCCTAGCGGTATTGGCCTGGAATGGACCGCGATGTCTTATCAGGAACGCTTATCCGGCGCCCAGGCGCCAGCACTGTATGCCATCTCATTGCTGGTGGTTTTTCTCAGTCTCGCCGCGTTATACGAAAGCTGGTCAATCCCTTTTTCCGTCATGTTGGTGGTACCATTAGGGGTAATTGGCGCCCTGCTGGCCACCTGGGCGCGCGGGTTGGAGAATGATGTGTATTTCCAGGTCGGCCTGCTGACCATTATCGGCCTGTCGGCGAAAAACGCCATTCTGATCGTGGAGTTTGCCAATGAACTGAACCAGCGAGGCCAGAGCCTGGTGGAAGCGACATTGCACGCCTGCCGCCTGCGTTTACGACCTATCTTGATGACGTCGCTGGCGTTTATTTTCGGCGTACTGCCAATGGCCATCAGTCGCGGGGCGGGTTCAGGCAGCCAGCACGCGGTGGGCACCGGAGTGATTGGCGGAATGATCTCGGCCACGCTACTGGCGATCTTTTTTATTCCGCTGTTCTTTGTGCTGATCCGTCGCCGTTTTCCCGCCAAAGAGCATCCCGAGGCCAAGATCACGCTTCTGCCGGATAGCGTTGATAAAGATCATCTATAATCTATACTTCACATTCCACCCCGCAGGCGGGACATAGGCAATGCCAAGCCCCGCAGCGCGTGGTGGCGCTCAGTTGCCAGGTAGACGAGACGCTGCGCCTAAAAGCAAAGGCCACTATTCATCTTGACATAGTGACCTTGGTTTAATTAATTAGGACATTCAAAGAGCGCAATACCGACGCGATTGAATCTAACATTTCATTGCTAAATTCAGCCGTTTACTTTTTTAACATTGCTTCAATGAACTCTTTCCAAAGGACTAACTCTGTATCAATCATGCCCTGCCTCTCTTTTTTGAGCGCATATTATACAATTTTTGATGAATATTAATAGGGAGCAAAAGAATTTTTTTTAATTTAAATGTAAATTTTAATATCAAACCATCATGATTTATTTACCACACTGCCCTTATTGAGTGCAGCAGGCTGGTAACAAAGAGTATTAGCACTAATGTAAACGATCGGATAACGATGTAAAAAAGCGTCGGCAACAAAACGAGTTCTTTTAACATTTCGCCCTGGTATCAGCAGATCAGGATAATTCGGATTATTTTTTGCGGACAAATCAATTATCATGATTTCCTTCTGGCCGTTTTTATCATAACATTTTCGTATCTATCAATGGCGATGGGACACACCTATACCCAACGTAACCGTTATTCCCCAGCGATGGTCATGACCTGATAACAGATGCTTACATGGACTGGACTGGACGCGGTCTACCGTCACTGCAATTCATTAATTTATACATTATTTCGACAAATTTTCCATCCCCCGACCAAGAGATAAACTTACTCTTCACATCGCCCGCCGAAATAGCCTATATTAAGTCTCGCCGCAAAGAGCATTCATTAAACCATGATCTATTGAACAAAATAAATAGCTTTTCCATCAAGCATTCTTTTTTTACATTTATTACATTATCGCATTACATATTAATTTATCACTTTGCCAAAATCGCTTAAAAATAAAAGTTCACATACAAATATTAGCACCCCTATAGGTGGCAACAGGAGTAAAGCAAAATGGCATGCCAATACATTACTGCATTTTGTGTTGATGCAACACACCCTTTTCATTATGAATATGTGGAACCCGCCCCTGGCATTAACGACATATTATTGATGAGGCACTATGATGTGTAAGCCAATACCTTGTTTTTTTGGAACCATTGAGTCTAAAGGCATCATCTTTTCCAAATCGCCTGGAGGCCATACCGTTATTCAAGGCGGGTTAGATTTACGTAATACCGGCATCACCCGATTGCCCCATAACCTGGTGGTAACCGGCGCATTGATATTAAGTGGATGCCCAATAAATGAATTGCCTAACGGTTTACATGTTTATGAATACCTTGATCTGAAAGATACCCCCGTACGCACGTTGCCCAGTGATCTCATCGTGGGTAACGGTATTTTTCTTGAAAATTCCTGTTTAATGGAATTGACCGATGGGTTATCGATCAACGACTCGTTGGACCTGGAAAATACGCGTATCAAAACGTTGCCTAACAACCTCAACATTGGCGGTTATTTGAATATTAAGGGCACCCGCATTACAACTATTCCGGATTCACTGCGGGTGGGTAGCCATCTACTACTCGATATTGATAAAATCACCAATAATATCGCTGGCCTAACGGTGGATAGAGATGATATATTTATAGACAATACAGTAAAAAACGGTCGTTCACGATCTGATATTGATTATCTCGATCAAAAAATTACTATATTTGCAGTATTATTATCAGGCGAAATAAAAATATCCCTAGGCGGTTTTTTTGGCACTGAAACAGAGTTTTCAAAACTAGGAATGCCAAAAAAAATCAGTCATATTGTTCGAGAGTGCGTTAATAAACTAACTAATCATAACTCATTCCAATAAATCCTATCGCCTACCATAAAACACCTAACATCATCATAGTAAAATTATTTAAAAGGAGTTTATTTTGACGAGATCCACCGGAGAAAAATTAGCAGCTGGCGTGATCACGCCATCAATCGAATCATTTGACTCGCTAATCCAATTTATGGAGCAAAGCGACCAGTTTTGGGTCATAAAGGACACGGAATCCCGCTTTGTTTATATGACCGACATAGCGCGGCACTATTGTGATTTGCCGATCGATTTTAACGTAGAGGGGCTTTTGGATTCTGACTGTCCGGCAGCCTGGTCTGAACATGCTCCGGCCATACAGAATAATGATAACGTAGTGAGAACGACCGGAAAGACCAAAAACATACTGAATACATTTACTTATGGCGGCAGGGAAAAACGGATACAACCCTTCCTGGGCGATGTATTCCCCATTTACAAAAATAAAAACTGCATCGGCACCGTAGCTTATCTGAAAAAGCTTGAATTTTATTCAATGCATCATTTCATCCGCGGTGAGTATCCTTCTGAACTCGTGCTCAGTAAACCGGATGATTTTTTCACCGATCGCGAATTTGACGTCTTGTTTTTTATATTACAATCTTTAAAACCGAAAGAAATAGCTCGTCAGCTAAATATATCTCATCGAACAGTCTCCAATAAAGTCCATTCGATGTATCAAAAAGCGGGCGTAAATAATGTATCTGAATTTAAAGCGTTTTGTATTACTAAAGGTTATGACCGCTACGCCCCGACCAAATTCATCAACCCTCATCCTTTTATCGTTTTATAATCTGCATGTTGGATCATGTCTGCCGACATCCGCTCCACCGGATTGCGAGTTGCAAAACGGCGGCAGATGGGCGAACTAACGATTTTTCCGCGACGGCGCATATGTGGGCTAAAAAGGCGGCAGGCGAGTGAATCCCGCTGAGCTAGCTTGCTTGAGTAAGTGACTCGGGTGAATGAGCGCGGTCAACGCACCCACAGTTGAAAATGCTCAAGTTGAAGATGCGCGGTAAAGCTTAGCGCGTAGGCCGGTTACGAAGCCATTGGAACAGCGCGGCACGCTGCGCATCTTCACATCGCCCCTACTATCAAGCCTCGCGCAGCGCATTCTCCGCCGGTCATCGGGCGCAATAATCTGGATCCTGGACCCATTTTACCGCATTATTAATAAAAGACCGTCCCTGGCAGCTGCTCGTGGACGGCGCTCGCCCGCTGACCGTTGTTCAGTTTCAAGAATATGATATAGGTAATAGTTTCCCATGGCTGACAATAATGGAGATACTTCACTCCGGCTCTATGGCATAAAAAACTGCGAGACCATCAAGAAAGCCCGCCGCTGGCTGGAAGAGCATAACATTAATTACCAGTTTCATGATTACCGGCAAGATGGTGTCTCCCGTGACATGTTGCTGGATTTTATCCATGTGGCCGGCTGGGAAATATTGCTGAATACTCGCGGCACGACCTGGCGTAAATTAAGTGAGGAGCAGCGTCATGGCGCGGGTCAAGCCGAAGGCGCGTTAGAATTGATGCTAACTCAGCCGGCTATCATTAAACGTCCTGTATTACAGTCTGGTGACGGCCGTTTGCTGGTGGGATTTTCGCTCGATACCTATCAACAGTTTTTTTTTAGGGAAGCTTAATATGTCTTGTCCCGTGCTGGAACTGGCACACCAATTGATTAAACGTCCGTCACTTAGCCCCGATGACGCCGGCTGCCAGGAGCTCATGATCGGCCGGTTGCGGTCACTGGGTTTTACCATCGAACCGATGCCTTTTGGCGATACGCTCAACTTTTGGGCCTGGCACGGCGACGGTCCGACCCTGGTGTTCGCGGGGCATACCGATGTGGTCCCTGGCGGCAACGCCGCCGATTGGCTCCAGGCGCCGTTCGAGCCCACGTTGAGCGACGGCATGCTATATGGGCGTGGTGCCGCGGATATGAAAGGATCGCTGGCTGCCATGATCGTGGCCGCTGAACGTTTTGTCACTCAACATCCTGATCATCGTGGCCGGTTGGCGTTTCTTATTACGTCCGATGAAGAGGCCGCAGCCACTAACGGCACGGTAAAAGTGGTTGAAGCGCTAATGGCGCGCCGTGAACGCGTAGATTATTGTCTGGTGGGTGAACCCTCCAGTCACCAGCGGGTGGGCGATATTGTGAAAAACGGCCGCAGGGGCTCGTTAACCGCCACGTTGACAGTACATGGCATTCAAGGTCATGTCGCCTATCCGCATTTAGCCAACAATCCGGTCCATAAAGCAATGCCGGCGCTTAATGAGCTCGTGGGCATCGAGTGGGATCAGGGCAACGCCTTTTTCCCCCCCACCACCATGCAAATCGCCAATATTCATGCAGGTACCGGCAGCAATAACGTCATTCCCGGCGATCTGCTGGTGCAATTCAACTTTCGTTTTAGCACCGAGCTTACGGATGGGCAGATTCGGGCCCAGGTGGAGGCACTGCTGGAACGTCACGGCCTCGACTACCATATTGAATGGTGGCTGTCGGGGCAACCCTTTATCACCCCACGCGGCAAGCTGGTCGAGGCGGTGATCAACGCGGTGGAACATTATCAGGAAATTACGCCAAGGCTCGAAACCACCGGTGGCACATCCGATGGCCGATTTATTGCCCGCACCGGTGCTCAAGTCGTGGAATTGGGACCGGTCAACGCGACGATCCATAAAGTGAACGAATGCGTCAGCGCGTCGGACCTGCAATTGCTAAGCCGGATATATCAGCGCATCATGGAGCAACTGGTCTTATGATGACGCCTGCGATGCTCACCGGACAAACCGACCACCATCTAATCGCACTTGACGGCCCCCATCGCCTGCAGTCTGATGCGGCATGTGCGTTTAGACGATTACAACAGGCCGCCAAGCTACAGGGATTCAATTTACAACCGGCCAGCAGTTTCCGTGATTTTGATCGGCAATTGGCTATTTGGAATGGCAAATTTAGCGGTGAGCGGCCAATGTTTGATCGGGAGGGGCGACCGTTAGACGGCGGAGTATTGACGGTAGCCGAGCGTTGTGAGGCGATTCTGCGCTGGTCGGCGCTGCCAGGCGCCAGCCGGCACCATTGGGGCAGCGATCTCGATATTTACGATCCGGACTTATTACCCGCCGGCGTCAAACTGCGATTGGAACCTCAAGAGTATCTTTCCGGCGGCTATTTCGCTGCGTTAACCGCGTGGCTCGATCAACATATGGAACAATTCGATTTTTATCGCCCTTACGCCCACGATCGAGGCGGTGTGGCAATAGAGCCCTGGCATCTGAGTTTTCGTCCGCTGGCCCGGGAAGCGGAGCGTTTGCTAACGCCGGACCTCGTGCTGGCATCATGGAAAGGTCGCACTGTGGCGGGATCGTCGTGGTTAATACCACAACTGCCGACCATTTTTCGTCGTTATATTGGCAATGTCGATAAGGAGTAAACCATGGGCTGGCTGGCAGATTATTGGTGGGTGATTTTGATTATATTAGCGGGAATGTTGATTAGCGGTGTTAAAGAGTTAAGGCGCGTGGACGTCAAACGCTATCTGAAAGATAAACCCAAACTGCCTCCGCATCGCGATAATAATGCCGAATGGGACAAAGACGACGATTGGCCGAACAAGAAAAAATAATCCCCGAACATCCGGTTAGATTTGTGTTGCAGGTAGGAAGGCGGCAACCGAAAGAACCCGATGAGCTTACTCTGGTAAGTGATTCGGGTGAATGAGTGCCGCCAACGCTCCTGTGGCGCGAAAGATGACGGGTATACCCTATAGATTTCGGGTTGCAGGCAGGCGG
>JAATGH010000272.1 GCA_015654745.1 Enterobacterales bacterium | reverse complement strand
GACCAACCCACGACCGCACGTGAATAAAGATCTATTATAACAGCGAGATACAGCCAACCTTCTTCTGTCCGAAGATAAGTGATGTTCCCGACCCATTTTTGGTTCGGATTTTCAGCGATGAAATGTTGATTCAACAAGTTAGGCGCTATCGGCAGATTATGATTGCTATTGGCCGTCGCTTTAAAACGCCTTGCTGCGCGTACCTTCAGCCCCTGGCGGCGCAGGCTCTCAGCGACCGTTTTACGGTTCCAGCCAAAACCGGCATCACGTAAGTCCAGGGTCAGTCTCGGTGCGCCATAACGCTGTTTAGCTCGATCAAACGCAGTAAGGACATGCGTGTCACGGGCTTGGCGGGCCTGTTGGCGAGGCGAAAGTTCGCTCCGACGTGCCAGCCAGGCATAAAAACCACTGCGCGAAATATGCAGCGCGCGCCATGGTTTTTACACTGAATATTGCCTGATGGTTTTGCATAAACACAGACCTCATTTCAGGCGCTTGGCGAAGTATGTGGCCGCCTTTTGGAGGATGGCCAGTTCCTCGTCTTTCTCGGCGAGTTGGCGCTTAAAGCGATCTATCTCGGCAAGCTGCTGTTGTTCGCGTTCACCACCGTTATTCTGCTGACGTGTTTTAGAACGCCACGTATAACGTTTGATTCATAAAGATTAAGTTCCCGTGCAGCTTGAGCCACGCCGACGGTATCGGCCAGGGCCGACGCTTGCTCGCGAAACTCGGGCGTGTATTGATTATGTGGCTTATTTTTAACAGCTGTCGATTTCGTCATGGATCACCTCCGTTAATGAGTTTACCTCACTTAACAGCGTGTCCGTCAAATCTGGGTAGGATCAAAAGTGATTAAATTGAGCCATGATGTTCAGTTATCTCAACTGGTGCATGACGACATCTCGAAAATATAACAAAAAAACCAATACAATCCATAAATTAGAAAATACCTCATGCCTATTTATCTCAAAAATCATCAATCCAACATATCAAATCCAAGTTTAAAAGATGTTCAACGCAGGGGGACGGACCGTTGCCTGCATGGAAATGAAACTGCGTTTTTAGCGCCGTTACGCGAGAGCCTGACTCCACGCATAACGACACTACAGCTGCTAAAATGCCGATTTTTCGTGATAAATATCACGAAAAAAAGCCTTTTGAGATGAGGGCCTTGATGGAGAGCCGCTTGGATAATATTACAATAAAACCAATAACAAACAGCAAGTTAATCGTGAATATGATTCCGAGTCCGGGCACCATGATTTAAAGAAACCAGCCCACGGGCTGGTTTTTTGCTTTCAAGGTATGCAGTTTTCCTTAACCCTATCCAGTTCCTCGATAAATTTTACCCCGTCAGCGGTGCGTATCCAGCGCGGCGCACGCAGTTCCTCGGCGAAATAAACCACCAAATCAAACAGCAGCCCGGCAAGTATCGGCTCCATATCCGGCGATAACGTACGCTCCGCCAACAACCGCGCCAGCGCCTGGCCGTACCCGCAGAGCAGATCGGCCTCGGGCTCAAAACGGGGCGAGGTTATGGGCTGCTCATCCACGGCCAGGCTGTCAATCAGATGCGATGGAATGGCGTGGTCCAACGTGGGGCGTAACTGCGTCAGGCAATCGGTAAGCCAGCTCGGAAGCAGCCAGTAATCTCCCCAAACCAAAAGCGACCAGTACACCCCGATAAAACAGCCCGTGTCGATTCCAATTGCAGCCTGCAAAGCCTTTTTCCCACCCTCGACGGTGGCTGTTCGCAGGATGAGCGCGGTATCAAGTCCTGCAGTAAGTGTTAACAGTAATGCAGCAAGAGAATCAGCCACCAGTGAATCCGCAACAGGCATTTTTTTCTCCGAAAGTACGGATGCGCCTGAAAAATCCACCACCACAGAATTGAAACATTATCAGGGCCAAGTAGACCGTTATTCACGCCAGACAGGATGTAAATCGTCGCCGATTGCCCAATGAGGCTGACGGGGTGAAATACAGACCCCGCCAATCCATTTCTTCTGCGACGCATAGTCCGGCCAGTATGCCTGCCCCTTTATTATTTCAAGGCCAAATCGGGTCAACGTTAATAAGCGTCTGGGCCATTCAATATCTGGATCCGACTCCGCAACGAGTGGTTCATCAGCATCAATCAGTGGCCTTATTACAGCATAAAACATAATGTCGCCTAAATAAGGCAGTGGCTCGCGCCTCTCCATGAGTTCTGCATATACTCTGCCAAATGCTACCGGACCGGCTTCAAAGATATACTGCAATGACAGGCGCTCGGTTAACGATAATCCGTTTTTTATATGGGGTAATTCCTGCAATTGCCTTAGGAGTGCCGGAGCAAGAAAAGGCAAACCCGCATGAGACTGATGAGCTAGCTCCGCCAGCTGAAGGGGCGATTCGCAACAATATGCCGACCACGCCTGTCGCGCAAGTTGGTGCGCGTCCCTACCGATCAACCTGCGCTGTGGCCACAACCAGGCCAGCACGTCGGGTGAAAGCTGGCCAATCCCGATAAAACGTTCCACTCCAGGCATCTGGCCTATTTCTATCAATTCCAGCTTTTGTGGTAATTTTTCCAGGCTTGCCAAAACCCGGATCAAAAACAGCTGGTCATAGGCGTCGGCCTCGCACCACAGCACACCATGAGCAAGTTCTCCAATTTTTGCCAGATTTACGTGCTCCTGGTCAAAACGTCGCGTGACCTCAGCCAGGCCCAGACCAAAAGAGCGCCTGATAAACTCCACTCTTTGTGTGCGGTATGCTGAATAAGCAAGATCCTGAACCGGCCCCATGCATAACGGATCGGTCAACGTGTGAAAGATCCCTTTAAAACCAGCAAGACGTAGACTGTGTTCGATGTCATCACCACATCGCCAGTGAACGGTATTGACTTCATCGTCCGCTGCAAAACTGGGATTTCGCGCAATAAAATCAATAGAGTCAATATGAGCCTTTAATTTTGACCAACTGCTGAATCCCAGATCCTTGGCTATCAGCCACTGGGCATCGGAGAGTTTCACGGAAGAACAGGAGTCGAGACTATGGAGAGACGCGAGTTTAGCTGGCTCTGTGCCGTTTTTTAAGCGCCGGAGAAGCTCCCGGGCACGTTTACGTTGTTGCTCAAGATTAATGCGGCCATTACTGATTGATGAAACAGACATACGAGCTCCTTATCAACACCTTATCCGCATTCAGGTTGGGAGTCGTAAAATACGATTGAAGAGAATGATCTTGGGCGCAGCCCTTTCCGCGGATGGGGGCGTAGATAACGCCAGCCATGAGTATAACTTCTGATGATCCTGAAAACAATCAGGCCGCATTTCGCTGGCTAAAACTGAAAGAGCAAGTGCCATTGCCCCTAATCGGATTACTTCATTCAACGAGAGCTAAGTCTACCCAGTCCTGTCCATCTATTGAAATCACCCTGCCCGGCTAATAAACCTTCAACTGAAATATCTTCATCAAGACGACGTGCAACGAAAGCGTCGCCGACATGCGTTGCGAGATGAAATGCAATCTGCATTTCGTCAACTAGGAATTTTAACTTCTCGACTCGATTTGATATCACAACCAGCCCCCTTGCGGGCTAAGTTTCAACCACATTGGCAACTGCTGTCTTTCACGCGCATGCTTAGCAGTCAAACCATTGGTCATTCGGCATGTTAATCAGGGCCGAGTACCGAATTTTCGGCAAGTCGTTTTTTTACATATCAGCATCATCAGGCAATATTTGGCTTATCCGTGACGCAGGCAATGTAAACGCTGTCTGGTGTTTTCCAACATTGGCCCCCGATATATTGGCGAACGGAATGTTTTATGTAGAGCACACCGGAACTCCTCAGGCAGGTCTGGGCTGTTTGCCCTAGTATTCCTCAGCAATGGATAGATCTCCGACGTTTAAATCATTGAGCATCTTTGCCGTTGAAATATAAGTCATATGTGGATCGTTATCCACTAGCCCAGATAAACCCGTTCTACATAGTACTGATAAATAGAGAGGCCAACATATTTCATTGCGTTGATATAATAAACTCTATAAAAAAAGAATATCAACTGTCGTTTTGTCATAAACAGACAAAATATCCTGGTATTGTTGGAATTTCCGGCGTTCGTGTTCTTCGGTCATTTTGTCTGGATTACTAAAACATTATTTGTTTAAGTTAGTTATGGATTCAATTAACTCAGCTTCGGTTATTTTTTTTGAATCTTGTTTCAAAAAATCATACAGTTTGGGTTTTTTATCGCTAAAAATCTCCATGGAAATAGATCCATCAATCTTATTGATGTCAAAAAGGGAAATATTGAAATAATATTCAACAGGATCTTTGTCGCGATAATAAAGATGAGTGCCACATTTGCTACAAAAGGTTCGCTCCGCCCATGATGACGATTCATAGACAGTAATGAATTCTTTACCTTTAAGTTCAAACTGCTGCCTCAGTTGAACCGTTATGAAAGGCGCGCTGCCCCAGCGTTGGCACATGCCACAGTGACAAGCGGAAATGGTGCCTATTTCTTCTTCAGTGGTTATTTCGATACTCCCGCACAAACAATGACCACGCATTTTTCCATCTCCTAATTTAGCCTAATAAGACCAGTATATCCCAGCATTTTCATACTACAAGATGGCGCAGGGTGAGATTATGAAGCAATTTCTATGGTCGGGCTACCCAGTCCCTCCTCGACAAAAAATTATCGCCCTTCGGTGCTTTCGCAAAAAAAATGATAATATCCAAAAGCAGAACTGGAAACACGGATGGAGAAGCCATTATGCTGGAAAAAATTACTGATACCAGAGAAAAGAGAGCGCTGTTCAGTGAATCAAGGTTTGTCTTTCTTGGCGAGGCAATACACGGAGTAGCTGAGTTTACTCGGTTCCGACTGGCTGTAGCCCGGCGCTTTTTCTGTGAAAATAGCATCTTACTGTTTGAGGCCGATAGTACAGGAATGTTGCTTTCTCACCAGCGCAGGGAAACCGCGTATCTTCGTCTGAAAAACTTCCCGCTCGTAATGCGTACGCAAGAAATTCTACAGCTATTGACATGGGGCATCGACAGGCAGATCCCTTGTCTCGGTATCGATTGTATTCCCCGCCACGATTTGACTGATTTTCCGCCGAACTGGCAGCCGCAACGTCGCCACGAAGTGGCTGAGTTTATCAAGATGAAGTCGTCAACGGATTATTTTGAACAACGTGACGCCAGGATGGCGGGCAATTTGCTTATTGCCGCGATGAATTATCCGAAACATCGCATGCTGATTATGTTGCACAATCTGCATATTAAACGGCAAGGTAGCCGCGAAAATAACGGCCTTCGTTTACGTTCTGTGCGTGAACACCTTGAGGAAATCATGCCCGAACAAAGCACTGCCATCGCCCAGCTCGCACGCGGCGGCAGAGCACTGCACAATGATTTAACACCGTTTGATTTTCAGATCGATGATCCGCTGTCGCTGGAAACGCATCTGGATGGAGTTAACCACATCCTTCTCCCAGCATCTCGCATCCCTCCCGATCGTGTGGCATGGCACCATGCGTTTGAACGCGAAACATTGCCCGTACGAGAACAGTATGAAGGATGTCTTGTTTACGGACGCGTACATATTCCCAGGCTGGTATGAAGGCATTAAGCCTGGGGTGGACGTCCATCTCATCACTACATTAATAAAGTGGATGCATGACCGCAAAAAATGTTGCCTAAAAATAACGGCGAGGTTTATCTGAAACTCCAGTGCACGCTCACGACAAACACTGAAGGAATGATTATCCCACTTTCTAACGCAAAGAAATCTGTAAAGTTGTATTGAATTGCATGATAAATATAGGGTGACCATCCTACCCCGGTCACTTTCCTGAAATCATTATAAGAACCGTGATCGCCACAGTGACTGAACGCGTCAAAAAAGAATTCGCCGGTGTAACCATATATCCCCTTAAAAGACCAGCCCGAGTCACCTGTTATCCAGTCCCTTCTCACTCCTATGGCGACACAGCGGTCACCGAAACTATTGTCTAACGTTCCAAGCAATACACTGTATTTTGAATCTTCAGAAAATTTGCGTTCAACAGAAAGGAATTTATTGTCAAAAAACTCATTATATTGCCCGTAGTTACCCGTCAGGTGATAAACAAAAGAACCGGTGTTGGCGGAATATAAGTTTATTTCACTCTCATGAGTCTCGGCGGAGGCTATCAGTATCAATAAACATAAAACCTTGCTTAAGTGTTTAGACATTTTAATAATCTCATTGATTATAAAAATTATAGTTTTTATCTGATAGCTGCGAGAACATTATCCAGGGGCGGAAATAATCCTATAATAAGCATTCTAAGATAAATTTAGATTTTGTACAGAGCAAAGGCTTTATTCCATTATTTAGATTTTACCTCTATGACCCGCTACAAATTTACTGTCAGCCGGATAAGGCGCAGGAAGGCCCGCGCGTCTGTGACGTTAACAGCGAGTCTGGGCAGAACACGTGATGCATCTGCGCACCAGATGGCCTTGAATAAAGGATTATCCCTTAACGTCATGCAGTAACCTCTGTTAAACTCTATGGATTGTTCGAATAAACTTGAACTAATATTAACCTGTTAAGAAAAGTTGAGTTCTCATGGTTCGCTCATACATTCACCCTGAACCCAAAGACGTTAGCCTACCCCGCGTGCTATTTGCCTTGAGCGACCCTGTCAGGCTTGCAATGGTCCATATCCTGGCGATCCGGGGTACGGTTAATAGTGTGGAGCTTGGTCCGGGTATACCAAAATCGACGATCACGCACCACACCCGTATCCTGCGTGAAGCGGGTGTCACCACGACACGCCCGGAGGGACGTCACTGCTGGATAAGCCTTCGCCGTGACCTGCTGGATTTAAAATTTCCCGGCCTGCTTGATGCCGTGCTGGCATCTGAGCTTGAGAGTTGATGCTATTCTTTCGGTAAAAACCGTGCAGGCAATCAGCGTCTTCAGATAAGCATACCGTTTTATTCATGAATGCAGTGATCCGTTATTTTTGTAATGCTACACATCATTAATCTTTTCGCGTTTTAGCGACTTACCTATATGGACGGTTATCGCTATGATTACCGCCAATAACGCGCCGATAGGCAGCCAATGCGCGGATAGATGCGCCGTCAATGCAACCGATCCTGCCGCTGCTCCGATAGCTCCGCCCAGGTAGTTAGCCGATGAATTCCAGGCGATT
>JAATGH010000328.1 GCA_015654745.1 Enterobacterales bacterium | reverse complement strand
TGGTAGACGCGCTAGCTTCAGGTGTTAGTGTCCTTACGGACGTGAGGGTTCAAGTCCCTCCCTTCGCACCATATTCATTTACCCATGATTAACTATAGCGATCGGCCATGTTTTCTCCCCCACTCTATCCAGCGGCGTAGACTGTTTTTGTATAGCGATCTCATTTGGGGTCAGGGTCTAACGGCGGGTGACATCCCTACACAAAGCTGTTAGATTATTCCTAATATTTCTGCTATGACATGCCGTATATCCCCACTAGATTTCGAGTTGCAGAAAGGCGGCAAACGAATGAATCCGGCGCTACCCAGGTAAGCAACCGGTGAACGCGTACAGCCAGCGCAGCCGTATCTTGAAAGATGACGGGGATGCCTAAATCCATTATCCTTTATACCCGTCATACTTCAAGTTGCATGGGCGTTGGCTTTCATGCAACTCGCATTATCCATGGGTATAGCTTATATTTCAGGAATCGTGTCGTCTCTTATTCCAAATTGGACAGCCGGGGCTCAAAAGTAAGACATGATAAACAGCACCAGTTATGAAGAGCTTCGCAGAAGTAAGCTTCGCTTATCCATGCTCTTATTCCAACTCCTCAATATTGCATTTTCACTTTTTTTTGTTACCACAGCGCTAAATAATTCCCGGCATCCGACCATAGCATCCATTTTGATCGCGGTGGTATGCGCCACGACGTTAATCATAAGCAAGTTAAAACGCATCAAGCATCTTTACCAATTGAATACTCATGCTTTTATAATCGGTCTGCTTTGGACTTGGCATATCATTTCACGCTACCGAGAGTTTCAATCCTATGGTAATGAATTCCTGTTGTTTAGCCTGATGATAGTATTTTTCATTAGCGCAATATCCCTCGCCGATTCATTTACCGCATTTTGCCTGCATAGTTTACCGCCGGCATTGGCGGTATTGCTCCTTGATCAGTTTCACCATAGCCTAATCTTATTATTCACTATTACCATACCGCTGCTCAGTCTCAGGCTACACGGCATTATGCAAAAACGCAGCGAATCCTTTACCACCGAGCTGGTCAATCGATTAAAAGAAGAGCGAGAAAAATTCAGCGATCTCAGTATGATCGATCCCCTTACCGGCCTGTTTAACCGTCGCGGCCTGAAAAACAAGCTCAACAACCTCACCGAGGAAAGGGCAACCAGCCATTACATCGTGCTGCTGGATATTGATCATTTCAAAGCCTATAACGACAATTATGGCCATACAATGGGTGATAATGCGCTGGTGGCGGTAGCGGTGGCCATTCGTGATGCGGTGCGCTCACGGGATATCGTGGTACGCTATGGCGGCGAAGAGTTTTTGATACTGCTGATCGACGTTGATGAAAGCTACGCCGTAGCCAGAGCGGAAGACGTCAGACAGGCGGTGCTGGATCTAAAAATTCCGCACATGTTTAACGACAAGGTCGCCACTCACGTGACCCTCAGCGCCGGCGTCGCCATTATGGCCGACAGTGACATTCAGGCGTCCCTGACCGCCGCCGACAGCGCACTTTATCTGGCCAAAAGCCGGGGCCGGAACACGGTGGAAATTGCTATCAGACAGCCGCCGGTATCCAATCAACTTCGTATGGCCGGCCGGGGGCATGACGTATAATGCCGCGGCTATATCCGCCACACTTCCGGCCGCGGGTAGGTTGGCTGCGCTGGTTTACCCGAATCACTTTTTTAAGCCAGCCCATCGGGATGCACTCGCTTGCCACCTTGCTACAACGCGAGTTATTTAGGATATATTGTATCGGGGAATTAGCCATTATTTTGTTAGCTTGCTTTATTTTCCGAGAACCTCAGTATATTCTTAATTAAGAATGCGGAAAAATAGCGTAAAAAATGCAATTTTATTCACAATATGACACGACGAGTTATTGATAATAATATCAAGTCTCATCCTTATCTGTTCTATTTTTAATACCTTTTAAAATAATGAACGTTTCCACGCGTCACCCCTAGCTTAGCGACAACGAAATATAATGCATATATATGCTTAGTGAATAATTTGTTAACGATGAAACTTGCCACCGCTCCGATCCCACACTAGGCTTAATTGCACTTGTTTTTTGCGCGAAGAGGAGAAGATGATGAGCAAAAAAATCGCAGTGCTAATCACCGATGAATTTGAGGATGCGGAATTTACATCACCGGCGCAAACCTATCGGCAGGCGGGGCATCAGGTTATCACTATCGAGAAGAAAGCGGGTAATGTCATCACCGGTAAACGCGGGGAAGCAAAGGTCATCATTGATAAATCCATTGATGACGCTCGCGTCGAGGAGTTTGATGCGTTGCTGTTACCCGGCGGCCACTCGCCGGATGCCCTGCGCGGAGACGATCGTTTTGTGGATTTTACCCGCGCGTTTGCCCAAAGCGGCAAACCTATTTTTGCTATTTGCCACGGCCCGCAATTGTTAATCAGTGCCGACGTGGTGCGTGGTAAAAAAATGACCACCGTCAAGCCAGTGGTGGTCGACCTGAAAAATGCCGGCGCCGATGTCTTCGATAAAGAAGTCGTTGTGGACAATGACGTGCTGGTAACCAGTCGTACGCCAGACGATCTGCCGGCGTTTAATCGCGAAGCCTTGCGGATTCTGAATAAAAAGCTGCCATGATGACCTTAGGTACCCGCATGAACGCCTGCCTCATCACCAGCAGGCGTGGCGGGCGGGTGACGTTGCCAACTGAGTTTCGTGCCGAAACCCAGCTTATTATTAGTCAGCTTGACTTCATCCAGCCTCAGGCACCAAATCGGCGTCGTCGCCAGTTTAGCCAACGGAAACCGGCCAGTATAAATCCGGCGAGCGTCCTGAGACGCCTCGCCGCTTAGCACGTTCATCTCGCCGCTGTACTGTGCCCCCTTGATTAAGCTGACGGTAATGGTCTGATCGCTTACCGTGCCGGCAACATGGGAATTTAGGGCCAACAGTTGCCCATGACGAGTCGCATGATCTGTGAGCATGTAAAATGACATCTCTGACTCATTGAACGCGTAGAAACAGTTGGCGCTCCAAAGTGACTGCGCATCGCCAACACAAAGGGTTAATACGTGCTGTTTCTTTAGGTAGGCCGTTATGGCTTTTAGGGCATTATCCTGTGTCACGTCAAGACCTTACAAATGATATGGTTTTAGCAGCATATCGCGGCAGGTTGTAAATTGTCCAACCTTTTTCCGCCGTTTTTTTATGCACGACCATGTTGTTTATGGCGCCATCTCCCCGTTTATAGAACAGGGTTTCGTGCAGATTTCCTGGTTACCCGCCGGCGCCAGGCTTAACGGTACAAGAGAAAAATAGGCTACAATCAGCGCCTCTCTTTTGGTATCTGCTTATGCGAACGGCACACATCCATGACCCCTTGCTGGTATCTCTACCTGATACGCACCGACGGCGGAGCACTCTACACCGGCGTGACCACCGATGTATCGCGACGGCTGGAGCAACACCGCCGCGGACGCGGCGCCAAGGCATTGCGCGGCAAAGGGCCGCTGACGCTGGCCTTTCACTGTGCTGCGGGGGATCGGGGTAATGCGTTACGCTGGGAATATCGGATTAAGCAACTGACCCACAGACAAAAAGAACAGCTAGTGGCCAGCCAATCGCCATCATTGGAAAGCGTATGGCCCAGCTTGCTGCCGGGCAATGACGGTTAAGACTGGCGCGCCTGTTTTAAACGGCTGCGTGATTGAATGGTTCAGCATAATCCACCCTACCGCTGATTCCGACCAATGCATCGTCGGCCAAAGTAAATAATTGGAATGCGGTCTCGGTGTCCGGCCAACGGCAATGGAGTTGCGCGCTGGCGGCCGGAGTAAACCCAAAACGGGAATAGTAGCCCGGATCCCCAAGTACCACCACGCCGCGATAGCTGAATTCGTTGAGGGTATCGAGTCCTTCATAGATCAGCTGCTGGGCAATACCTTGGTGACGATGATCTTCATCCACCGCCAACGGCGCCAATCCGACCCATTGATAATCCTCGCCGTCAATCCACACTGGACTGAACGCCGCATAACCGATGACCCCGCCCTCGTCATCCGTGGCAACAACGCCCAGGGTAAGCAGGCCATCTTCCCGTAGGCGGTGTACCAACTCGGCTTGCGTCCCCCGTGCAAAAGCCTTGCGCAATAAGCGATCGATCCCCGGAGCATCCACGGGAATCTCGACCCGAATTAACAAGGTTGGGTTGCGCGGATGCTGGCTTCATCCGCGCCCTCTTTTAACCCGGCCTCAATAAATCCGGCCATTTGCAGCAGCGCCGTGCGCAGCAAAGCCGGCATCGTATCCAGATCAATCGAATCCATTAAATTTTTCACATACAGGCCTAATTCGGTATCGCCCTCGATGCGTAAACGTCGTTGAAAAAACAGCGTGTCGGGATCTTCCTTGCGGGCGGCGATCAAGATCAAATCATTGGCGTTGCCGCAAAAACTGACGTCAGCCGTGGCCTGCCGGCTTACCTTCAGCCGTTCGTTCTCAACGGTCATATACCATTGCAGCCCTAAATCACTTACCTCGATCCTGAGCCAACGTCCCGCCAAAAACGCCAAATCACCCTCCGCCAACGCTTCGCGGAATTGCCAGCTCAATACCTGTTCGAGTATCTGGCGTTGCAGTGCAAACGGGGTGAGTCTGATTGGCAAGCGCAACAGCGACGGCCCCCGGCGCACCATTTGTGCTCGTAGTTTATCCAACACTGTTTCTACTCCTGTTAACGAACCTGACTCTATTTTGCCACAGTAGCAAATATGGGTCGGGGTCTAAATCAATTATTTCAGACAAACTTATACCCTATCACCATCGCAAATCATGGCTTTTCATGTGGCCAATGCGCCATAAGCTGCCTCAAATCAAAATCATTCGGGCCAAGCTTATTTAGAATTGTAAAATCATCATCAATCATTTGCTGCTAAAACAACCTGTTGCTAATGATTTTTCCAGCCAGGCGTCCTAGGCGTCGTGGCCAAGACAATAATCAGGAGCTTTATGGAGTTGCTATGTCCCGCCGGTAACCTGCCCGCCCTGAAAGCGGCGGTCGATAATGGTGCCGATGCTGTCTATATCGGTCTTAAGGACGACACCAATGCCCGCCATTTTGCCGGCCTGAATTTCACCGATAAACGGCTACAGGAAGCACAAGAATATGTGCATCGCCATCAACGCAAACTGCATATCGCTATCAATACGTTTGCCCATCCGGACGGATATGCACGCTGGCAACGCGCGATCGATATGGCGGCCCAGGCCGGCGCGGATGTGCTGATCCTGGCGGACCCGGCGATGCTGGAATACGCCGCGCAGCGTTATCCAGAAATCGAGCGCCATGTCTCGGTACAAGCCTCGGCCACCAACGAAGCGGCGATTCGCTTTTACCAAAATAATTTCGACGTGGCGCGCGTGGTGTTGCCGCGCGTCTTGTCGATGCACCAGGTCAAACAGCTCGCCTCGGTCAGCCCGGTTCCCCTGGAGGTCTTTGCGTTCGGCAGCCTGTGCATTATGGCCGAGGGACGATGCTATCTCTCTTCCTACCTGACCGGTGAATCACCCAACACCGTGGGCGCCTGCTCGCCGGCACGCTTTGTACGCTGGCAGGAAACGCCGCTCGGGATGGAGTCTCGCCTGAATGATGTCTTGATTGATAGATATCAGCCAGAAGAAAACGCCGGTTATCCGACCTTATGCAAAGGGCGTTATTATGTGGACGGCCAGCGCTACCACACGTTGGAGGAGCCAACCAGTCTTAATACGCTTTCCCTCCTGCCCGAACTAATGGCGGCCAAGATTGCGTCGGTAAAAATCGAGGGTCGACAGCGCAGTCCGGCCTACGTTAGCCAAGTGACCAAAGTCTGGCGGCAGGCTATAGACCGTTGCCTGGAGAATCCGCTGGATTTTGTGCCGCAACCTGCATGGACCGAGGCACTTGGCGCGGTATCCGAAGGCACGCAGACCACCCTGGGCGCGTACCACCGCCGCTGGCAGTAATGAGGAGATAACCGATGAAATATGCCTTAGGACCGGTGCTCTATTACTGGTCAAAACCCGATATTGAAACATTTTACCAACTCGCCCGTGACAGCAGCGCCGATATTATCTATCTGGGCGAAACCGTATGTAGCAAACGGCGCGCCCTGAAAACCGGCGATTGGCTTGAATTGGCCAAGGCGGTGGCGCAATCCGGCAAACAGGTGGTGTTATCGACCCTGGCGCTGATCCAGGCCCCGTCAGAACTTGTTGAACTCAAACGCTACCTGGACAACGGCGATTTTTTGCTGGAAGCCAACGATTTGGGCATTGTACAAATGGCCTTCGAACAGCAGTTGCCGTTTGTCGCGGGACCTGCGCTGAATTGTTACAACGCCTATACGCTACGCATCCTGCATCGCCAAGGCATGGTCCGGTGGTGTATGCCGGTAGAATTATCCCGTGAATGGCTCGGCCACATACTTACCCAATGCGACGAACTTGGATTTCGCGGCCAGTTCGAGGTCGAGCTGTTTAGCTATGGGCACTTGCCCCTGGCCTATTCCGCCCGCTGTTTCACCGCACGCTCTGAAAACCGGCAAAAGGATGAGTGCGAAACCTGCTGTATCAAGTATCCGCAGGGACGAGAAGTCTTTTCGCAAGAACAGCAAAAGGTCTTTGTACTCAACGGTATTCAAACACAAAGCGGCTACTGCTATAACCTGATTAATGAGCAACCTTCCATGCGTGGGTTGGTCGATATCGTGCGGCTTTCTCCCCAGGGCCCTGAAACGCTGGCTTTACTGGACGGGTTCCGGGCCAATGAGCAGGGCGCGCAGCCGATGGCCTTGACCCAACGGATGGATTGCAACGGGTATTGGCACCGTATCGCCGGCTTGGAGTTGGTTGAGTAAGACACCGCACGTTTAGGCCATATCGCAAAAAGCGCTTTTGGTTAATACTTATGGTTATTATTAGCCAGCCTGGTCGTTGTCAGGTGCTAACATGCAAACGCCGCAAGCGTTAGCATACTGGGCGCCGACCGGGCTGGCATGACTGACCATGAGCCCACCTATTATGTCAAAACCAACTCCGATTCCGTTATCCATCCTCGACCTCTCGCCGGTACCCATGGGCGCCTCCGCGCGCCAGGCATTTGATTCCTCTTTGGATTTGGCCCGGCATGCGGAAACATGGGGTTATCACCGCTACTGGATGGCCGAGCATCATAATATGACCGGTATTGCCAGCGCCGCCACGTCGGTGCTGCTAGGTTATATCGCCGCGGGCACCAAGGTTCTGCGCGTGGGATCGGGCGGTGTCATGTTGCCAAATCATTCGCCGCTGGTGATTGCGGAGCAGTTCGGCACGCTGGAAACTCTCTACCCGGGCCGCATTGATTTAGGCTTGGGGCGCGCGCCCGGGACCGACCAACGCACCATGATCGCGCTGCGCCGTCATCTCGCCGGCGATACGGATAACTTCCCGCGAGATGTGCAGGAGCTGTTAGGCTATTTCGACGATGTGCAGCCGGGGCAACCGGTACAAGCGGTACCGGGTCAGGGATTGCATGTCCCCATATGGCTACTGGGATCCAGCATATACAGTGCGCAGCTCGCGGCCGCGCTCGGATTGCCTTTTGCGTTTGCCGCACACTTTGCTCCGGAGTTACTGTTGCAAGCGCTGGCCATTTATCGACAGCAGTTCAAACCATCGCCTTCCTTAGATAAACCTTACGCCATGGCCTGTATCAACGTGGCGGCGGCCGACAGCGATCGTGAAGCGCGTTTTATTTTTACCTCCATGCAACAGCAGTTTATCAACCTGCGTCGTGGCCGGCCCGGCCCGCTGCCCGCACCGGTGGAAGACATCGAAGCCCTCTGGTCCTCAGGCGAGCAATATGGGGTCGAACAGGCACTGCGTATGTCTATTGTCGGCGACCGGGATCGCGTCCAGGCTGGTTTGCAGAAAGTGATTACTGAAACCGCGGTTGATGAGCTGATGATCAATGGACAAATTTTTAATCACCAAGCCCGTTTGCGCTCTTTCGAACTGATAATGGAATTGCGGGCCGCTGCAAAAATCTGATTATTTTCATAAACGCACGCTATAGCACGCCAAAAAAAACGGCCCCCGATGAAGGGAGCCGTTATTGGGCTCTAGGGTGTGGAACGGTTACCCGATTCCTTGACCGAACGGCTTTGCGCCGCTCGGCTTCGCACCCGGCAAGACAGGTTAGGCATCACGGCGCCGAGTGGTTGGCGCCGCGGCAGCTTCGCCTTCGCGACGCGGACCACGTTGGCCGTCACGGCTGCCGCTAAAGCGACGCTGCAGGGGCGCCGCCTTCACGGCGATCGCTAAAGCTTCGACGGGCTGGCGCACCGCTTGCACCTTCGCGGCGTTCGCCACCAAAACCGCCGCGAGGAGCGCCGGCGCCGGCGGCCCCGCCACGACGTTCACCGCGTGGCGCGGCAACGGCTTCACCAACAAACTGCATGTTCATCGGTTTATTCAAGATACGCGTGCGGGTAAAATGCGACAGCATATCCCCAGGCATACCTTTCGGCAGCTCAATGGTGGAGTGAGAAGCGAACAGCTTGATGTTCCCGATATAACGGCTGCTGATATCACCTTCATTGGCAATGGCACCCACGATATGGCGGACTTCAACACCGTCATCACGGCCCACTTCGATACGATACAGATCCATCTCACCCACATCGCGACGTTCGCGACGCGCCGGACGTTCACCGCCACGCTCGCCACCAGCGCCTTCCGGACGGCGTTCATCACGCTCACGGAATTCACGACGCGGACGACGGTCGATAACCGGATCAGGCGGCAGAATCAGCGGACGTTCGCCCTGGGCCATTTTCAGCAGCGCCGCGGCGAGGGTTTCCATATCCATCTCTTCCAGCGGCTGTAGCTTGGCTAATAGCGCGCGGTACATGTCCAGGTCACTGCTTTCAAGCTGTGCCTGCACCTTAGCAGCAAACTTGGCCAGGCGACGCTGACTCAGCACTTCGCCAGTGGGGATTTCCACTTCCGGAATAGCCAGTTTCATGATGCGTTCAATATTGCGCAGCAGGCGGCGTTCGCGGTTTTCAACAAACAGCAGCGCGCGTCCCGCACGGCCCGCACGACCGGTACGACCGATACGGTGAACGTAGGATTCGGAATCCATAGGAATATCGTAGTTCACCACCAGGCTGATACGATCAACATCCAGGCCGCGCGCGGCAACGTCGGTGGCAATCAGGATATCCAGGCGGCCATCTTTCAGACGATCCAGGGTTTGCTCGCGCAGCGCCTGGTTCATATCGCCATTCAATGCGGCGCTGTTGTATCCGCTATGTTCCAACGCTTCGGCCACTTCCAGCGTGGCGTTTTTAGTGCGCACGAAAATGATGGCGGCGTCAAAGTCTTCCGCTTCAAGAAAACGCACCAAGGCTTCATTCTTGCGCATACCCTGCACAGTCCAGTAGCTCTGGCTGATATCGGGGCGGGTGGTTACGCTGGATTGAATGCGCACTTCCTGCGGATC
>JAATGH010000382.1 GCA_015654745.1 Enterobacterales bacterium | reverse complement strand
TGCTTTCACTCTGCACCCTTACCCGCATGATAGCGATGAAACCCATTTCGGCGAGGAAGCGGTTCGCAAACTTGGGCTGGATGCCAGTCAAGTTTATAAGACCCTGCTGGTCTCGCTCAATGGCGAGACCAAGCATCTGGCGGTAGCCGTCACCCCGGTGGCGCTGCAGTTGGACTTGAAAAAGGTCGCCAAGGCGCTAGGGGCGAAAAAAGCCGAGATGGCCGATCCGGCGCTGGCGCAGAAAATTACCGGCTATCTGATTGGCGGCATCAGTCCATTGGGGCAGAAAAAGCGGCTGCCGACGGTTATCGATTTACCCGCGCGGGAATTCGCCACGATTTTTGTTTCCGGCGGCAAACGCGGACTCGATATCGAGCTTAATCCTGAGGACTTACGCAGCATCTTGTCGGCAGACTTTGCCGATATTGCTAAACGTGACGATCGCTAACAGACGGCTCCCCTTATGACAGAGCGCATCACACCAGTTGCTACGACGGTCAGCGGGCAGCCGCGTACCTTATTTTCGGTGCTGGCGGCCATCAGCGTCGCCCACCTGTTGAATGACATGATTCAATCAACGATCCTGGCGATTTACCCGCTGCTGCAGGCAAGTTTCTCGCTAAGCTTTACCCAGGTGGGCCTGATTACGCTGACCTACCAGATTACCGCCTCTCTGCTACAGCCGCTGGTCGGTGGCTATACCGATAAATATCCGCAGCCTTATTCATTGCCCATCGGCATGGGTTTTACGCTTTGCGGCATCTTGCTTATGGCGGTGGCTGACAGCTTCCACATGGTCCTGATAGCGGCGGCGCTGGTCGGCACCGGATCGTCGGTATTCCATCCAGAATCTTCGCGGGTCGCGCGCATGGCCTCCGGCGGGCGGCACGGGCTGGCACAATCTTTGTTTCAGGTCGGCGGCAATTTCGGCGCGTCATTAGGCCCCCTGCTGGCCGCACTGGTGATTGCCCCTTATGGTAAAGGCCATATCGCCTGGTTCGCCCTAACGGCATTGCTGGGGACCATCATCCTGTTGCAAGTCGGCAAATGGTATCGCGGGGCGATTCTGACGCCAGCGCCGCGCCGTGCTCAGCGTCAGGCGGCGTCACCGCTGCCGGCCCGAAGGGTGGTTTGGGCAATCATCATTCTATTGGTGCTGATTTTTTCTAAATATTTTTATCTCACCAGTATCAGCAGTTATTACACCTTTTATCTCATGCATAAGTTCGGCCTGTCGGTGCAGGCGGCCCAGCTGCATCTGTTCGCCTTTTTGTTCGCGGTGGCGGTAGGAACGGTGATAGGCGGCCCGCTTGGCGATCGTATCGGGCGTAAGTATGTGATTTGGGGCTCGATCCTCGGCGTGGCGCCCTTTACCCTGCTGCTCCCTTATGCGTCATTGGCTGTCACCGGCTTATTGACACTCATTATTGGCGTGATCATCGCGTCGGCGTTCTCCGCGATTCTGGTCTATGCCCAAGAGCTGTTACCGGGCAGGATCGGTATGGTATCGGGACTCTTTTTCGGGTTCGCCTTCGGCATGGGCGGGCTAGGCGCCGCGGTATTAGGCCATATCGCTGATTTGACCAGCATCGACTACGTTTACCGCATCTGCTCTTTCCTGCCGTTGTTGGGTATTTTGACCGCCTTTTTGCCTGATGCGCGTGAAAATCGCTAAGCATTTCCTGCCGTTTAGTCGATCTGCTCCGCGACCAGTTGGCGAAACAGTTCGATATTGCCGGGATCGGCGTTCAACGCCGGAATATAGTGGAATTGCTCCCCCCCGGCATGAGTAAAAATTTCACAGTTTTGGACCTTTATCTCTTCAAGCGTTTCCAGACAGTCCGCTGAGAAACCCGGACAGATCACGTGAATATGCTTAATACCTTGAGCGGGCAGCGCCTTCAATGTCATATCAGTGGCCGGCACTAACCAGGGATCGCGTCCAAAGCGCGATTGAAAGGTCATCATGACCCGCTCGGCGGGGTAGTCCAACGCAGCCACCAGCGCGGTGCGGGTATCCTCACAGCGCTGTGGATAATCATCCCCTTCCCGCGCGTAACGCTGCGGAATACCATGGAACGAAATAATCAACCGGTCCGGTACGCCGTGCTGCGCAAAAGAGCGTTTGATGCTATCGACCAGGGCCGCGATGTAAGCCGGATGATCGGCATAGTCGCGAATAAAACTCACGGAAGGCAGCCGGCGTTGTCCGCTGAATACGCGTGCCACCGCATCCCAAATCGATGCGCTGGTCGAACTGGAATATTGTGGATAGAGCGGTAAAATAACCAGCTTGGTAATCCCGGCGGCCAGCAGTCGCTCCACCGCCGGTGCCAGCGCCGGCGAGCCGTAGCTCATCGCCAATTCTACCTGCGCAGTCGGCAGCGCGAGCGCCAGTGCCGCGCGTTGGCGTTGGCTGTAGACCATTAACGGCGAACCGCCCTCCATCCAGACGCTTTGATACAGTTTGGCTACCCGCGGCGAGCGCAGCGGCAGGATCACGCCGCGCAGCAGCGGCCACCAAAGGATCCGGGGCGTATCCACTACCCGCCGGTCGCTGAGGAATTCGGCCAGGTAGCGTTTCACCGCCCCGGCATCAGGCGCCTCTGGCGTACCCAGGTTAACCATCAGCACACCGTATTTTTCCTGTCTCATGTCCCTGCCCCGTCGTAAAAAGGCCAATATGCCAATTCCCTGTAATGTAAAGGGATTAACCGGCAATACTCGATAGGGTAGTGTAGCTGAAAAGCGCGGGGTAGGGATCGTTAACCTTCACGCCTAGGGAAATCGTTGCGATAGGTTTAATCTGCGGGGCATAAAAAAGCCAGGTTTATAACTCACCTGGCCAGCGTCCGGCGTCGCCAGTGTTTAAACACCGGCAGCGGGAAACCACTATCTGACAATCAACCGAGGATCTTAGCCAGCTCAGCGCTGATCTGCGCCACCTTCTGGGTACCATCGAGTTTATGGTACTGAGTCTTGCCGGCGTCGGCTTCGCGCTGATAGTAGCCAATCAGGGGCGCGGTTTGCTGGTGATATTCCACCAAACGCTTGCGTACGGTTTCTTCCTGGTCGTCCTTGCGGGTGGTGAGCGGCTCACCGGTAACGTCATCCTTACCTTCATGCTTCGGCGGATTAAACTTCACATGGTATACCCGGCCTGAAGGAGCATGCACACGGCGGCCAACGATACGGTCGATAATCAGCGCATCCGGCACGTCAAATTCCAGCACGAAATCCACCTTGATACCGGCGTCTTTCATGGCATCGGCCTGGGGAATAGTACGCGGAAAGCCGTCAAGCAGAAAGCCATTGCGGCAGTCGTCTTGTTTGATGCGTTCCTTGACTAATGCAATCACCAGCTCGTCGGTAACCAGCTTACCGGCATCCATGATTTCCTTGGCCTTCTTCCCCAGCTCGGATTGCGCTTTCACCGCGGCGCGCAACATATCGCCGGTGGAAATCTGCGGGATGCCGTACTTTTCCATAATAAATTGTGCTTGAGTGCCCTTACCAGCGCCCGGAGCGCCCAGCAGAATGATACGCATTGCGTAAATCCCCTTGCTTATATCTAAAGTAAAAAATAAGAAAACGCTAAACCTTACCACTAGTGGGTACCTATCCTCAAGGAAAGGGCGCAAGGAGTGGCGGTTTAACGATGCTTTCAGAATCGCCCCAGCAGGGCCTGGCAGATATCCATGCAGGTGTGTGCAAGAGCCTGGCAATAAGAAGCCCCGTGCCGGGCTAACCCGACGCGGGGCTTCTCTGATAGTATCGCCGGCGGGATATGCCCGGCGCTATCCGACTATTGACCCAGCAGTTGATTCATACGACGGATAAACTGATTAGGATCATCAAGCGTACCGCGCTCAGCCAATAATGCCTGATCGAGCAGCAGTTCAATCCAGTCGCTGAAGTGGCTTTCATCATTGATGTCAGCGGCACGTTTTACCAGGGCATGATCCGGATTGAGCTCAAAAATGTACTTGATCTCAGGCGCGGCCTGACCGGCGGAGGCAAACAGTTTCGCCATCTGGGTCGTCATGTCGTTGGCATCGGTGGTGACGATAGCCGGCGTGTCCGTCAGGCGATGCGTCAAACGCACATCCTTGACCCGATCCCCCAGGAACGTTTTAACGCGGGCCACAAAGGGCTCCAGCGCTTTTTCCGCATCTTTCTACTCTTCGGCGGTTTCTTCATCAGCCAACTTGTCGAGCGTGGCGTCGGTTTTGCTTACAGATTGGAAGGATTTGCCTTCGAACTCCGTCAGATAACTCATCATCCACTCATCGATACGGTCTGAGAGCAGCAGGACTTCGATGCCTTTTTTACGCAACAGCTCCAAATGCGGGCTGCTTTTGGCCGCGGCGTAGCTGTCCGCCGTGATGTAGTAAATCTTTTCCTGGCCTTCCACCATACGCCCCAGGTATTCCTGCAGCGAAACGGTCTGGGCTGAGCTGTCGCCATGGGTGGTGGCGAACCGCAGCAGTTTGGCGATGCTTTCGCTATTGGCCGTATCCTCACCCGGGCCTTCTTTCAATACCAGGCCGAACTCTTGCCAGAATTGCTGGTATTTTTCAGCATCATCCTTGAAGAGTTTGTCCAGCATTTGCAGGGCGCGTTTCGTCAGGGCGCTTTTCAGATTCTGGGTGACTCGATTGTCCTGCAGAATTTCGCGCGAAATGTTCAACGGCAGATCGTTGGAATCGATCAGTCCCTTGACGAAACGCAGGTAGTTGGGCATAAACTGCTCGGCGTCGTCCATGATAAAGACCCGTTGCACGTACAGCTTGAGGCCGTGTTTATGGTCGCGATTCCACATGTCCCATGGCGCCTTGCCCGGGATATAGAGCAGGCTGGTGTATTCCTGCTTACCTTCGACGCGATTATGGCTCCAGATCAGGGGGTCGCTAAAGTCATGGGACAGGTGTTTATAGAATTCCCGATACTCTTCATCCGGGATTTCACCTTTGCCACGCGTCCACAGCGCCTGCGCCTTGTTAATTTTTTCCCAGGTCACGGTTTCGGTGCTTTCCGCGTCGGCTACTTCTGACGCCTCGGCGTCGGTGGCGTCGGCGTCTTGGTCTTGCGCGGCGTGACGGGTTTCAAGCTCTACCGGCAGGGCGATATGATCGGAATATTTGCTGATAATGCTGCGTAAGCGCCAGTCATCAAGGAATTCATCCTCGCCTTCGCGCATATGCAAGGTGATTTCCGTGCCACGTTCAGGTTTGGTGATATCGGCAATGGTGTAATCCCCTTCCCCGGCGGATTCCCAGAATACCCCTTCGTCCGCCGTGGCGCCGGCGGCACGGGTGCGCACCGTGACTTTATCGGCGACGATAAAGGCCGAGTAGAATCCCACGCCAAACTGGCCAATCAATTGGCTGTCCTTGGCCTGATCCGAGCCCATGGACTCAAGAAACGCTTTGGTGCCTGATTTCGCAATGGTGCCGAGGTTGTCAATGACTTCCTCGCGGGTCATGCCGATACCATTATCACTCAGCGTCACGGTACGGTTGGCCTTGTCGCAAGACAGGCGCACCCGTAATTCCCCGTCGCCTTCATAAAGATCCGGCTGGGATAACGCACGAAAACGTAATTTATCCGCCGCATCCGAGGCATTGGATATTAGTTCACGTATAAAAATTTCTTTATTGGAATAAAGTGAGTGGATCATCAGCTGAAGCAGTTGTTTAACCTCAGACTGAAATCCGCGAGTTTCTTGTCCTTTCATACTTTACTTACCTCAATCCAAATAGCTATCAATCAGGCGGGTTTAGATACAGCGTTGAACAACAGATGGGGATGTCGATGGGGATTTTCAAGCAACAAAGGCAAAAAAACAGGGAAAAACGACGGCGCATAGCGCCGTCATTTTAGAATTTTATGGGGTGACGTCCCGCCAGCGAGTGGGACAGCGTGGTGCCGTCGACCATTTCCAGCTCGCCACCCACCGGCACGCCGTGGGCAATCCGCGTGGCCAGAACATCATGGTGGGCACACATTTCGGCGATGTAATTGGCCGTGGCGTCGCCTTCGACGGTGGGATTGGTGGCCAGGATAACCTCGGCGATATCTTCGCTGGCCAACCGTTCCTGCAACCGGCCTAAGCCGATATCATCCGGTCCTATGCCGTCAAGAGGCGACAGATGCCCCATCAACACAAAATAGCGGCCGGCAAACTGGCCGGTTTGCTCAATGGCGTTGATGTCAGCCGGGCTTTCCACCACACAAACCTGCCGGGTCTGCTTGCGGCGAGGATTTGCGCAAATTGTGCAGATCTCCTGCTCGGTGAACGTCCGGCAATCGGCGCAATGATCGATTTCCGACATGGCGCGCGTCAAGGCCTGCGCCAGACGCATGCCGCCGCTGCGATCCCGCTGCAATAGGTGGAATACCATGCGCTGGGCCGATTTCGGCCCCACGCCCGGTAAACAGCGCAGCGCTTCTGTTAACGCTTCAAGCAATGGACTGGTTTGCATCAGAACGGCATTTTAAAACCGGGAGGAAGCTGCATGCCACCAGAGACGGCGGCCATTTTTTCCTTCTGGGTTTCCGCAATACGGCGTGCCGCATCGTTGAACGCGGCGGCGATCAATACCTCCAGCATCTCCTTGTCGTCATCCAGCAGCAGCTCGGGAGCGATGTCCACACGGCGGCAATAGTGGGCACCGTTAACGGTGACCTTAACTACGCCCGCGCCGGATTCGCCGATCACTTCCAATTGAGCAATCTCTTCCTGCATCTGCTGCATTTTTTCCTGCATCTGCTGGGCCTGTTTCATCAGGTTGCCCATACCGCCTTTACCAAACATAGTCTTCTCTCTCTATTAGCGTCGAACCGCCTGCCGGCAAACAAACGCCACCGGCAGGCGATTAAACAGGACGGATGCTATCTTCATCCAATTCGGCGTCAAAGAAACGTCGGAGCGTTTGGATATTATTATCCGCGATAATCGCCTGACGCGCCTGCAACAACTTTTCTTCATAAATGGCCTGCCGCCATTCCAGCGGCGTGCGTATTGCCGGATTATCGTCTGTCGTCACGGTTAATTCAACCGGCGCGCCAAGTTCGGCGCCGAGCGCGTCCGACAATGTGGCCTGTGACGTGGGTGAATTCAGATGCTGTTGAGCGGAACGCAGGTGCAGGCAAATTTTACCCGGCGCCAGATCTTCTTTATACGCGTTCAGCGCCAGTTGCTGCACCAGTTTTGAAATTTTTAACCGATCCACCAGCGCCGCCCACGGATCGCGCGCTATGGCCTCTTGCGCCAAGCGAGCCGCCAATTCCGGCGTTTTTTCATGTTCCAGCGCGGTACGCAGCGCTTTTGGCGTCGCCACCGGCTCGTTGGCTTCCGATGGCAGGGCGCTGGTTTTCCAACGATAAGCTTCCGGCTTAACCACTTTGGTACTTACCGGATTGCCACCGCC
>JAATGH010000233.1 GCA_015654745.1 Enterobacterales bacterium | reverse complement strand
GCCCGTCCAGAATTCTTCCAGCCGCCTTCCAAATTAACGACAAACGACACGCAGGTCAAATATCCCCTTTAGTACCCTGTAAGTAGGCTATTATATAATTAACGCATTGATTAATTTATTTTTAATGCCGTTTTAGCCCCACATAACCGGGGGCGATTTGTCCTGGATAAAATGCGCTGTCTCACTATAGTGCAGTGCTACAATCTCTGCACCATGCTAGTGCCCAGGCCCCTGCTAGCAGTATGTGCTGGTTATCGCAATTTTTACCATTTATGCCACTGTTTTGACAGTACAGTGACAATATGAATAATTTACCCACTGGGAATAAGAATTATTAATCCAACATGAGTGATTTAATTTTCAGATTATACGCATAATTATGCATGAATAATACTGCCGGTCATCAGGCTTGATCGATATCATCGCGGTGATAAGGCCTATGGGATAGGCTATACGGCCTTATCGGGACAGGACAGATAGAATATGCAGTTGCTCCAGGTAGTCAATATGTTTGGCGGCGATCTCTTGCGCCGCTATGGCCAAAAAGTCTTTAAACTCTCGCTACATGGCGGGTTTAGCTGTCCTAACCGCGATGGTACCTTGGGCCGCGGTGGCTGTACCTTTTGCAATGTCGCTTCATTTGCCGATGAGCAACGCCAGTTTCACAGCATTGATGAGCAGCTTGACGCGCAGCTTGGCCGCGTGGATCGGGCCAAACGCTATTTGGCCTATTTCCAGGCTTATACCAGTACTTATGCAGAAGTCGAAGCGCTAGACCGGCTGTATCGCCAAGCATTGGCGCGCGCGGATATCGTGGGGATTTGCGTGGGCACCCGCCCGGATTGCGTCCCGCCGCGGGTCTTGGATTTGCTGGCGGGCTATCAGCGGCAAGGGTTTGAGGTATGGCTGGAACTGGGGCTGCAAACCGCGCAGGATAAAACCCTGCACCGGATTAACCGCGGCCATGATTTTGCCTGCTACCAGCGCGCCGTTACGCAGGCGCGGCAGCGGGGTCTACAGGTATGTACCCATCTGATAGTGGGTCTTCCGGGCGAGACGGCCGAGCACTGCCGGTCGACCTTGGAACGGGTGCTGGCGGCCGGAGTGGATGGCCTAAAGCTGCACCCGCTGCTGGTGGTCGAGGGCAGCATCATGGCCAGAGCCTGGCGTGCCGGGCGGTTGCCGACGCTGTCGATTGAAGATTATACCGTCATTGCCGCCGATTTGATCCGCCATACGCCGCCGGAGGTGGTATTTCACCGCATTTGCGCCAGCGCGAGACCGCCGACGTTGCTCGCCCCGTTATGGTGCGCCAACCACTGGACCGGTATGAACGCCCTGTACAATAATCTCCTGGAACGGGGTGGGCAGGGCGCCGCGTTAGGCAGAGCGTTTCAACCGGCCGAGGCATCGTTTCCCGCACGGTTACCCGTCCCCAAGCCTCATTTTACGGTATGATTGACAGCCTCGACCTCCAAGGAAACCGCTATGAAGCAAATCCGCCTGCTGGCGCAATATTACGTCGATCTCATGGTCAAGTTAGGGTTGATCCGCTTTTCGCTGCTATTGGCGTCGGCGCTGGTGGTGCTGGCGATGATCGTGCAGATGGCCGTAACCATGCTGCTGCGCGGCGAGGTGGAAAGCATCGATGTCGTGCGCTCGATATTTTTTGGCCTGCTGATCACGCCCTGGGCGGTCTATTTTCTGTCGGTGGTGGTTGAGCAATTGGAGGAGTCGCGCCAGCGGTTGGCCAGGCTGGTGGACAAGCTGGAGGAGATGCGCAATCGCGATCTGCTGCTTAACCAGCAATTACAGGACAATATCGCCCATTTAAACCAGGAGATCGCCGAACGTGAAAGAGCGGAAGATGCGCGCGCGGGCGCCATGGCCAAGCTGACCGAGGAGATGGAGCGGCGGGAACAGGCGCAGGTCGAGCTGGAACAGCAGTCTTCACTCTTGCGTTCTTTTCTGGATGCCTCGCCGGACCTGGTTTATTACCGGAACGAAAACAAAGAATTTTCCGGCTGCAACCGGGCAATGGAGCTGCTGGTGGGAAAAAGCGAGAAGCAGCTGGTGGGTCTTACCCCGCGCGAGGTGTACTCACCGGATATTGCGGAAAAAGTCATTGAAACCGATGAAAAGGTCTTTCGCCATAACGTTTCGTTGACCTATGAACAGTGGCTGGTGTATCCGGACGGACGCAAAGCCTGCTTTGAGCTGCGCAAAGTGCCGTTTTACGACCGGGGCGGCAAACGACATGGCCTGATGGGCTTTGGCCGCGATATAACCGAACGTAAGCGCTATCAGGACGCGCTGGAGAATGCCAGCAGGGAAAAGACCACCTTCATTTCAACCATCAGCCACGAGCTGCGCACGCCGCTTAATGGCATCGTCGGCCTCAGCCGTATCCTGCTCGATACCCGGTTGGACAATGAGCAGGAAAATTACCTTAAGACCATTCATGTCAGCGCCATTACGCTTGGCAATATCTTCAACGACATTATTGAGATGGACAAGCTGGAGCGACGTAAAGTCCAGTTAGACAACCAGCCGTTGGATTTCACCGCTTTTTTGACGGATTTGGAAAATCTGTCTGGATTACTGGTGCAGCCAAAGGGCTTGACGCTGGTCATGCAACCGGCGCCGGAGCTGCCGCGCACGATTATCGCCGATGGAACCCGGCTGCGCCAAATTCTCTGGAACCTGATTGGCAACGCGGTGAAATTCACCCGGCATGGCGAAATTATTATTCGCATCCGGCGTGACGCGGGAGATCTGCTGTACTTCGACGTACAGGATTCCGGTATAGGCATTCCCGAAGATGAACAGGATAAGATCTTCGCCATGTATTACCAGGTCAAGGATCAGCAGGGCGGCAAGCCCGCTACCGGCACCGGGATTGGGCTGGCGGTATCCAAACGCCTGGCGCAGGCCATGGGCGGCGATATTCAGGTGACCAGCCGCCCGGGTGAAGGAGCCTGCTTTACCTTGTCGATTCTGGCTCCCGAAGGACAGGCGCCGGCGTTGGATGACGAGGATGACCTGCCGTTACCCGCGCTTAACGTACTGCTGGTGGAAGATATTGAGCTGAACGTGGTGGTCGCGCGCTCGGTATTGGAAAAATTGGGCAGCAGCGTGGACGTGGCGATGAACGGCCATGACGCGCTGGCGATGTTTGACCCCGATGAATACGATCTGGTGCTGTTGGACATCCAACTGCCGGACATGACCGGTCTGGATATCTCGCGGGAACTTCGCCGGCGCTACCAAGGACAACAGTTGCCGCCGCTGATTGCCCTGACCGCCAATGTACTGAAAAACAAGCAGGAGTATCTCGATGCCGGCATGGATGATGTATTAAGCAAACCGCTATCGGTATCGGCGCTGACGGATATTATCCAGAAATATTGGGATCGACCGGCCGAGGCGCCGCAGGCCACAGGGGACGCTCCGCCCATCCCGCCGCTTGCCCACAACAACGTACTTGATACCGCCATGCTGCAGCAGTATATGGAGTTGGTCGGCCCGTCGCTCATTCATGAAGGCGTGGCCATGTTCGAAAAAATGATGCCGGGATATATGGCGATTTTATCGACCAATATGACGGCGCGCGACCGGGACGGTATTACCGAAGAGGGTCATAAAATCAAGGGTGCCGCCGGTTCCATCGGGTTGGTGCATCTTCAGCAGTTGGCGCAGCAAATCCAGTCGCCCGATCTACCGGCCTGGTGGGATAACGTGCAGGAATGGGTGGATGAGCTCGACCACGAATGGCGTAACGATGTGCAACGCTTGCGGGATTGGGTACAACAGGCGGAAAAAACGGGTATAAAAAAATGACCCCGACGTATGCCGGGGTGCGCGAAGATTGCGCCAACACCAGGGAAACCTTTACTCGCCATAATTATTCGGCGTTTTATACCCGTCATCTGATGGGTATGGTTGGCAAGATGACTAAAATGCTTAAGCGTTAATTATCAACATAGCAAAAGAACGCATATATGTTACAAGAACACTTAAAATTTGGGATGTAGAATAGACTTTGTCAATAGAAATAAGACTTTCACCGGCTAGATAAAAGCGAGAGACATTATGAAACGTGTGGGCATCATTTTATGTGGATGCGGGGTCAATGACGGTAGCGAAATCCACGAAGTGGTGCTAACGCTATTGGCGCTGGATCGCGCGGGCGCCGAAGCGGTATGCTTTGCACCGAATAAGTGTCAATCCATTGTTATTAATCATCTTTCTGGTGAGGAATCTCATGAAAGGCGCAATATGCTGGTCGAGTCCGCGCGGATTGTCCGCGGGCAAATCCGCCCATTGTCCGACGCGCGTGCCGACGAGTTGGACGCGCTTATCGTTCCCGGCGGTTTTGGCGCCGTGAGCAACCTGAGCGACCTGGCGCTCAAAGGGGAAGACGGTGGCGTTGATGCCGATCTCTATCGGCTGGTGCGCGAAATACATAAGCAATCCAAATCAATTGGCTTTATTTGTATCGCCCCAGCTTTGTTACCCAAGCTTATCGATGCCCCGCTGCGGTTAACCATAGGCACCGATAACGATACGGCGGAGATGATTGAAGCCATGGGCGGCATTCACGTGACCTGTCCGGTGGACGACATCGTGGTGGATGCAGAGAATAAAGTGGTTACCACCCCCGGGTATATGCTGGCGACCTCTATAGCCCAGGCGGCCAAAGGCATCGACAAGCTGGTGGCCCGTGTGCTGGAAATGACCTTATGAGGCTGAGCTTCCGCTCCGGTTCTTTCGCCGCCAGAGCGGGTAAATGGCTGGCGGCCGGCTGTGCGGCCATCCTGGGCGCGTGGCTGGCGGCGGTGGTACTGTTTGCTTTCCTGCCGGTGCCCTTCTCGGCGGTGATGGTTGAACGCCAGGTGAGCGCCTGGTTGCATGGGAATTTTCGGTATGTAGCGCATTCCGACTGGGTGTCGATGGATGATATCGCGCCCGCCATGGCGCTGGCGGCGATTGCGGCGGAGGATCAAAAATTTCCCGAGCATTGGGGATTTGATCTTGATGCTATCCAAGCCGCGGCGGCCCATAACGAACGCAGCCAGCGGATGCGCGGCGCCTCCACGATCTCACAACAGACCGCAAAAAATCTGCTGTTATGGAATGGCCGCAGTTGGACCCGAAAGGGGCTGGAAGCGGCCATTACGCTGGTCATGGAGGGGATATGGACCAAGCGGCGTATCTTGACGGTCTATTTGAATATCGCCGAATTTGGCGAGGGGACTTTTGGGGTAGAGGCGGCCGCGCAGCGTTATTTCCATAAATCCGCCGCCCGGCTGACCCCTTCCGAGGCGGCGCTGCTGGCGGCGGTGCTGCCTAACCCGCTGCTGTTTCGCGTTAGTGCGCCTTCCCGTTATGTCCAGATGCGCCAACAGTGGATTTTGCGGCAAATGCGCCAGATGGGCGGGGACGATTACCTGCGTGAAAATCGGCTGCATTAGGCTAATAAAAAAAAGCCCGCATCGTCACCGATGAAGGCTTATCCGAAATTACTTGAGCAGGGTAAACGCGGTGGTAACGT
>JAATGH010000316.1 GCA_015654745.1 Enterobacterales bacterium | reverse complement strand
GTGTTGTTTCTCTTACTCCGTTTTAAACGGAGCGACGTAAGGGAACATATTAGGGTCTGGTTTAAGTGATGTTCCGATCGAACTCTTGCCCTTTCATGATCAATGAGGCCGATCCAGCTTTGTTTTTAGCATAGGTTTGATGCAGTGTCTTCTGTTGTCTTGCATCAGCATGATGTATGTTCGCTAACATTGCCACTTTTCAGACAAAAATGTAGTCTTGATGTAAAGCTTTTCATCTGGAGTCATCTCATGCAAGCACGAGTAAAATGGGTCGAGGGATTATCGTTTATAGGCGAATCCGCCTCGGGCCATCAGGTATTAATGGATGGCAATGCCGGAGAAAAGGCGCCGAGTCCAATGGAAATGGTATTGATGTCGGTCGGGGGATGCAGTGCGATTGACGTGGTGTCGATTTTACAAAAAGGCCGACAGGACGTGCGGGATTGTGAGGTGAAGCTGACCTCGGAGCGTCGGGACGAGTCGCCCAGGTTGTTTACCCATATCAATCTTCATTTTATAGTCACCGGCACCGGGCTCACCGAAAAAGCGGTCGAGCGGGCGGTAACGCTTTCCGCGGAGAAATATTGTTCGGTGTCGCTGATGCTGGGCAAATCCGTACGTATGACCCACAGTTTCGAAGTTCGCGACCAGACGCCCGCGCCTCAGGCTTGAGCGCGGCAGGCGTCCCGCTATGGCGCCTGATGCCACGGCGGGCGCCAATCGCCGGTCTACCTCTTATTGAATTTGCGTCCCTTCCAGCAATTGCTGCACCAGCGGTCCCATGATCAACTCCATTGCCAGGCCCATTTTCCCGCCAGGTACCACTAAGGTATTGATATTGGAAATAAACGACCCCTGCAGCATCGCCAACAGGTAGGGTAGATCGATATTCTTCAAGCTGCGAAAATGGATGACGACAAAGCTTTCATCTAACGAGGGAATCGCCTTGGCGGCGAACGGGTTGGACGTATCAACCGTGGGTACCCGCTGGAAGTTGATATGGGTACGCGAAAATTGCGGGGTAATGTAATTAATGTAATCCTCCATGGAGCGCACTACGGAATCCATCACCGCCTCGCGGGAATGGCCTCGTTCCCCGGTATCGCGCACCAGTTTCTGTATCCATTCCAAATTGACGATGGGCACTACCCCCACCAGCAAATCCACATGCTGCGCCACATCATGATGTTCGGTGACCACGCCGCCGTGCAGACCCTCGTAGAATAGGACATCGGTGGGTTCAGGCAGCGGCTGCCAGGGCGTAAAGGTGCCGGGATTCTGGTTAAAGGGCACCGCTTCATCATAGGTATGCAAATACTTGCGAGATTCCCCCTGGCCGGATAGCCCATACTGCCTAAACGAGCTTTCCAACAAGCCAAAATTGTTGGCTTCTGGACCGAAGTAGCTGATATGACGGCCTAAATCCCGAGCTTTACGGATAGCCAAATCCATTTCCGGTCGGGTAAAATGATGAAAGCTGTCCCCCTCCAGCTCCGCGGCGTGAATATTGAGCTGCTGAAAAATTTTACGGAATGCCAGGCTGGTGGTGGTGGTGCCGGCTCCGCTGGAGCCGGTGACCGCAATAATTGGATGCTGTGTTGACATGATAATCCTGCGCTGGGTGAAAAGGCTGCGTTATTAACAAACGCCAGGCGGTTAACCTCATGATGATTGTTATCATGTTTAACGCCGGCGAACCAGCCCGCTACTGCTCCTCGGACGGCGTTTGCGGCAGGGCGTTAAACTGGCTGCGTGGCATGATGTTAATATTTTCATGCAGTTCCGACCAAACGACCACAGCTTCTCCACGCTCAAGTTGGCGTTTTACATCATCGACCTTTTGCGCCAGCGTTCTTTCCTGCTCGCCATAATCGGTTCCTTCGCGCAACACGAAGGATTCTATTAGGTTATACAACGTTTCAGGATCGATTTGTTGCCATGGAATGATCATGTAATTATGTCCCGAAAATCAATGAATCAGGGTGATGACGAAATTTCATCACCCAGGGCTTGTACGGCGACATTCTCGCTGTTATACCCTTCATCTTTCAGGTTACAGGTGCGTTGGCTACGCGCTAACACCGATCGCCTACTTTAGTAAGCTCATCGGGATTCTTTCGCTTGCCGCCTTCCTCTAACCTGAAATCTATTGGGTATGACTTCATAAGTAACATTATATAGGGAGCCACCGACACGTGGAAACTAGTCTTTTTTTGTCAATGCTGGGGTTTTTATGGGTCGCGGCCATTACGCCAGGGCCGAACAATATGCTGCTGACCGCCTCCGGCGCCAACTTTGGCTTTTGGCGTTCCGCGCCACTCATGCTGGGCATTATGCTGGGCATGCAATGCATCCTACTGCTGGTCGCCTTCGGCGTCGGCAGCCTGATTATGCTCTATCCAGCCCTTCACTTCATACTGAAAGTCGCGGGTAGCCTGTATCTGCTCTGGTTGTCCTGGAAGATTGCCACCGCGGCCTATGAAAAATTAGAAGCGGATAATCCGCCCGTCAGGCCGATCCCTTTTTATCAGGGCGGCCTATTGCAGTTTCTCAATCCCAAGGCATGGCTGATGGCCCTGGGGGCGGTGGCGAGTTTCAGCCTGAGCGGCAATGCCTATATTGCTTCGGTCGGCGCCATCAGCATCGGTATTATCACCGTAAACGTACTTTCCGGTGTGATCTGGCTGGGTTTTGGCACCATGATCGGCCGATTACTGCGCAGCAAACGCGCCTGGACGGTATTTAACGTCGCGATGGGCCTGCTGACCGCCGCCTGTGTGCTGCTCATCTGGCGTTGATTGCCCGCGATCCGATTATTCCGCCGCGAAATTACGGGTTAGGGTTTCCAATTGCTCCTGCGCATCCAGCCAGGCAGTTTCCGCTTCCTCCAACTGTGACTTAATCTTGGCATGCCGCTGCAGGCACAAGGTAAGATCCGCCTTACGGCTAATGTCATAGAGTGACGAATCCGCCAGGTCGTGCTCAATACTGGCCAGATCGGTGCCCAGAGTTTCCATCTGCTGCTCATAATGGGTGATGGCCTTGCGCAGTGGCTGGGTCTGGTTACGAAAATCCGCTTCCCGCCGCTTCTGATCCTTGCGGTTCTGGGCATTATTGGCCGTTGCGGCCGTATTGTCCGTCTCGCCCACTTCCTGCGCGGTCTGACGCTGTTGCTCGATCAACCACTGTTGGTAATCTTCCACATCCCCATCGAACGACTCCACCCGCCCGTCGTGAACCAGGTAAAACTCGTCGGTGGTCGAGCGTAACAAATGCCGATCGTGCGATACCACCACCAGCGCGCCATCGAAATCAATGAGCGCTTCGGTCAACGCTTGGCGCATATCCAGATCAAGATGGTTGGTGGGTTCATCGAGCAGCAGCAGGTTGGGGCGCTGCCAGACGATCAGCGCCAACACCAGCCGGGCTTTCTCCCCACCGGAGAAGCGAGCGGTCGGATCGGTAACCTTGTCGCCCTGGAAACCAAACCCGCCCAGATAGTCGCGTAGCGCTTGCTCGGTCTCCTGGGGGGCCATGCGGGTCATATGCCGCAGGGGCGATTCATCGGCGCGCAGAAATTCCAGCTGATGTTGGGCAAAGTACCCTAGCTTGATACCTTTCGCCAGGCTGACTCTGCCGGACTGGGGCGCGAGGGTCCCCGCCAGAAGTTTGATCAGCGTGGATTTGCCGGCGCCGTTGCGGCCAAGCAGCCCGATGCGCGAGCCTGGCACCAAATTGAGTTTAATCGAGTCGAGGATGGTGCGATCGCCGTAACCGGCGCTGACTTTTTCCATGCTCAGCAGGGGAGTGGGCAGACTCTCCGGTATGCGGAATTTGAATTGGAATGGGTTATCCACATGAGCCGGGGCTATCAGTTCCATGCGTTCGAGCATTTTGATCCGGCTTTGCGCCTGCTTGGCTTTGGTAGCCTGGGCGCGAAAGCGGTCAATATAATGTTGCAGGTGGGCAACTTTTTCCTGCTGATGCTGATAAAGCGACTGTTGTTGCGCCAGCTTGGTCACCCTTTGCAATTCAAAGGAAGAGTAGTTGCCGGTATACTCGTTCAGCGTTTGTTGTTCAATGTGCAGGATTTTATTGACGATAGGGTCGAGAAAATCCCGGTCGTGAGAAATCAACAGCAGTGTGCCGCTATAATTTTTCAGCCATTTTTCCAGCCAGATCACCGCATCCAAATCCAAATGGTTGGTCGGCTCATCCAACAGCAGCAAATCAGAACGGCAAATCAAGGCCTGCGCCAGATTCAAACGCATACGCCAGCCGCCGGAAAAATCGCGCACCGCCTGCTGCAGTTGATCCTGGCTAAAGCCTAGACCGTGCAACAGGCTCGCGGCGCGCGGCCGGATCGTCCAGGCTTGAATCACATCCAGCTTGCCATGTACCGTGGCAATGGCATGACCATCATTTTTTTCGTTGGCAGCCTGTAATTCAGATTCCAACTGACGATATTCCCTATCGCCGTCGATAACATATTCCAATGCCGGCACGTCAAGAGCTGGGGTTTCTTGGTTTACCCAGGCCATCGACCAGTTGACGGGGAAGGTGACATTGCCGGCATCGGCGCTAAGCTCATGTTTCAACAGAGCCAACAGCGTTGATTTGCCGCAACCGTTTTTACCAACCAGTCCGACCTTTTGCCCCGGATTAACCGTGGCGTTCGCGTTATCCAGTAGTACCTGGGTACCGCGACGAATTTGCAGTGAGGAAAAGACAATCATAAAGCGCCATAGTTTAAGAGTATGTTAAATTGACATTACTGAATGCTATCCAGGGTAATGGATCCTGGTTTCTGACTTTGCGAAGCATGGTAGCGGAAAACCCGCTGCCTGACGACGCTTTGGAGGGGAATTGATGACACCACCACCCAAAGTTTTGTTGCTGTACGCCCATCCTGAATCCCAGGATTCCGTGGCCAACCGCGTGTTGTTGCAGGCGGTAAAGCCCTTGGAACACGTCACCGTACATGATCTTTACGGGATTTATCCGGATTTTTTCATCGATATTCACCATGAGCAACAATTACTGCGTGAACATCAGGTCATTGTGTTCCAACACCCGCTCTACACCTATAGCTGCCCGGCGTTACTCAAGGAATGGCTGGATCGAGTACTGGCGCGCGGGTTCGCCAGCGGGACAGGCGGCGACGCGCTGGCGGGTAAATATTGGCGGTCGGTTATTACCACCGGTGAGATGGAAGGCGCTTATCAAAAGCGTGGGTATAACCGCTATAATATGGATGATATCTTGCGCCCGTTCGAGCTGACCGCCACCATGTGCCAGATGAAATGGGTTGCGCCGATGGTGGTTTATTGGGCCAGACGGCAGAGTCCTGAGGTTCTGGCGCGCCAGGCCGGTGAATATGCACAGTGGTTGAATGCGCCGTTAACACCAAGAGGACAACGCAGTGGGCAGTAGTCCGTCATTTTTGACCGCCGTAGTGCTGTTTTTATTCGCCGCCGTGGTGGCGGTCCCAATTGCCAAACGCCTGGGCATCGGCGCGGTTATCGGCTATCTGGCCGCCGGCATCGCCATTGGTCCATGGGGCCTGGGTTTTATCCGGGATGTGGATGAAATCCTGCACTTCTCCGAATTGGGTGTCGTGTTTCTGATGTTTATCATCGGGCTAGAGCTAAACCCGACCAAATTATGGGAGCTACGGCGTTCCATTTTCGGCGTCGGCGCGGCCCAGTTGGTGATCACCGCGGTGCTGCTGGGCTCGGCACTCTATTATACCCATGCCTCGTGGCAATCGGCGTTGATTGGCGGCATTGGCCTGGCCATGTCGTCCACCGCCATTGCCTTGCAGCTGATGCGCGACAAAGGGATGAATCGCAACGAGGGCGGACAGCTTGGCTTCTCCGTGCTGTTGTTTCAGGATATGGCGGTTATTCCCGCTCTTGCGTTGATTCCCATCTTGGCTGGCGACAGCGGGCCCAGCGACTGGGTGAAAATCAGCATGAAAGTGGCGGCGTTTTTCATCATGCTGGTAGGCGGGCGTTATCTTCTGCGCCCCTTGTTTCGCTATATCGCCATGGCCAATGTGCGCGAAGTGTTTACCGCGGCGGCGCTGTTATTGGTGCTCGGCGCGGCATTATTTATGGATTTGCTCGGCTTATCCATGGCGCTCGGCACCTTTATCGCCGGTGTGCTCCTGGCGGAGAGCGAATATCGCCACGAGCTGGAAATCGCCATCGAGCCGTTCAAGGGATTGCTGCTCGGGCTGTTTTTTATCTCGGTGGGAATGGCCTTGAACCTCGGCATCCTCTATATCCATCTGCTGACGGTGCTGATCGGCCTGGTGATATTGGTGCTGGTTAAAGGGTGCGTATTATACCTATTGGCGCGGATATTCGGCCTGCCCCGCTCGGTGCGCCTGCAGTTTGCCGGGGTCCTCAGCCAGGGCGGTGAATTCGCGTTTGTGTTATTTTCCGCCGCGGCGGCCCAGAAAATCATCTCCTCCGATCAGTTGGCGTTATTGTTGGTAACGGTCACCTTATCCATGATAACGACGCCGTTTTTGATGCAGCTGATCGATAAAATCCTGACCCGGCGCTATAACGCCAACGCCCAGGACGAGCCGGATGAAACACCTTTCGTCGACGACGACGAACCGCAGGTGATTATCGTGGGGTTCGGCCGATTCGGCCAGGTGGTCGGGCGGCTTTTGATGGCCAATAAAATGCGCATTACCGTGCTTGAGCGCGACATCAGTGCGGTAAGTCTGATGCGCAGCTATGGTTATAAGGTCTATTACGGGGATGCTACCGAGTTGGAGCTGCTGCGCGCCGCCGGGGCGGAAAAAGCCAAGGCCATCGTGGTGACCGCCAATACCCCGGAGGATAACCTGACCATCGTGCATCTTTGCCAGCAGCATTTTCCTCACCTGAAAATTCTGGCGCGGGCGCGGGGGCGCGTTGAGGCTCATGAACTGCTGCTGGCTGGCGTCACCCTTTTCTCTCGTGAAACGTTTTCCAGCGCCCTCGATTTGGGGCGCAAGGCTTTGTTGGAATTGGGGATGCATCCGCATCAGGCCTATCGGGCCCAACAGCATTTTCGCCGGATCGATACCCGGATGTTACGTGAGCTGATGCCGCAAACACAGGGTGACTTGGCGCAAATTTCCCGCGTCAAAGAGGCTCGTCGTGAACTGGAGGATATTTTCCAGCGCGAGATGCAGCGTGAACGCAGGCAGCTAAACGGCTGGGAAGATGATGAGCAGCAAGGAGATTGAGTCCCATGACGGCAACGCGTAAACGGTTTATTGCCGGAGCAGTCTGTCCAAAATGCCAAAGTCAGGACACCTTGGCCGTTTGGCGTGAAAATGATGTCGATACCGTCGGCTGCGTAAAATGCGGTTTCGCTCAGCGCCAAACCGATCAGCAGCTGGCGGATAATAAAACGATGGAGCCGGAAAATATTATCGGTATTTTTCATCTCGATTAGCGTTATTGGCTAACTTTTTTTTAAGCTGAGGGATACATGTGGACGGATTTTAGATAGAATCTGCGCCAATTTGGTTTCCAACGGTAGGAGATATCATGAAAGAAGCAAAAGACCCGGCGGTCCAGACAGTAGCCAAAGACCTGGTGGTCAGCTTGGCTTATCAGGTGCGGACAGAAGATGGTGTGTTGGTCGATGAGTCTCCGGTGAGCGCGCCGTTGGACTATCTGCATGGCCATGGCTCGCTGATCTCGGGACTGGAAAATGCCCTGACCGGCCGTAGCGTCGGTGAACGTTTTGATCTGCACATTCTGGCTGACGATGCCTATGGTCAACAAGATGACAACATGATTCAACGTGTCCCGAAAGAAGTCTTTATGGCCGTCGAAGAGCTGGAAGTGGGCATGCGTTTCCTGGCTGAAACCGATCAAGGCCCCGTGCCGGTGGAAATTACCCTTATCGATGGTGATGAAGTGGTGGTGG
>JAATGH010000101.1 GCA_015654745.1 Enterobacterales bacterium | reverse complement strand
TTGCAGGCAGTGCAGGTAATCAAAAAACAGCGAGGAGTAATCGGTTTCGTGGGTAAGGACGCGGGAAAGGAGTTCGTTGGTATAAAGCCCACTGTATAACATCAAGCCGGTTAACGGCAGTCCCAGCGACACCGGTTCGGCGCTACGCAATGTTTTCACTTCGCCACGCCCGCTCCAGCGAATCAGCAGCGGCGTGAAGGGCTGTAACACCCCTTTTAGCGCCGACCGGCGGGAACGCGCGCCTTTTGCCAGGATGCGCACCCGCCCGTCGTTTTCGGTAAAAAAATCCAGAAGGAGGCTGGTCTCGCTGTAATGTCGTCCATGCAGGACAAATGCACGCTGCCAGCCATCCATCGGGTCAACCCTCAGAGATCGTCGGTATAGCCCAAGCTACGCAGGGCTCGTTCGTCATCGGCCCAGCCTGATTTTACTTTGACCCATAGTTCAAGATGCACTTTCGACTCAAACATGGTCTCCATATCCTGGCGAGCTTCGATACCGATGGTTTTAATCTTCGAGCCTTTATTGCCGATGACCATTTTTTTCTGGCCCTCGCGCTCTACCAGGATCAGTCCGTGGATATCAAATCCCCCGCGCTCATTAGTAATAAAGCGTTCAATTTCCACCGTAACGGAGTATGGCAGTTCTTCACCCAGAAAACGCATCAGCTTTTCGCGGATGATTTCGGACGCCATAAACCGCTGTGACCTATCGGTAATATACTCTTCGGGGAACTGGTGAATACCTTCGGGCATGCATTTACGCACTATGCCGGCTAAGGTATCGACGTTCATCCCGGTTTCCGCGCAAATCGGCACCACATCCAGGAAATTCATCTGCTGGCTAAGGAACGTGATATGGGGCAGCAGCTTGCTTTTATCAGTGACGTTATCGACCTTATTGATGGCTAGCACCACGGGACAACTCAGACCACGCAGTTTATTGACCACCATCTCGTCGTCAGGCGTCCAGTGGGTACCTTCCACCACAAAGATCACCAGCTCAACGTCGCCCATTGAACTACTGGAGGCGCGGTTCATCAACCGATTGATCGCGCGCTTTTCCTCAATATGCAGCCCCGGGGTATCAACATAAATTGCCTGATACGGCCCCTCGGTATGGATGCCCATAATCCGGTGGCGGGTGGTCTGCGGTTTACGCGAGGTGATGGAAATCTTCTGCCCGAGAAACTGGTTGAGCAGCGTCGATTTACCTACGTTTGGCCGGCCGACAATGGCAATAAAACCGCAATAGGTTTTCTCTTCAATCTGATCTTGGTTCTGATGATCTTCGTTCATTCAAGCTCCAGCTCTTTCAGCGCTTCTTCAGCGGCTGACTGTTCGGCTTTACGGCGGCTTGAGCCGTTGCCCACAACGGGTTCCGGCAAGCCACTGACATGGCAGTGAATAGTAAATTCCTGGTCATGCGCCTCACCACGAACCTGAACAACGAGATAGGTAGGTAACGGCAAATGACGCCCCTGCAAATACTCCTGCAGACGAGTCTTGGGATCCTTCTGCTTATCGCCGGGGCTGATCTCCTCCAGGCGGCTATGATACCAATTAAGGATCAAGCGCTCGACATTTTCAATATCGCTATCGAGGAAAATGCCGCCGATGAGAGCCTCCACCGTATCGGCCAGAATGGATTCGCGGCGGAAACCACCGCTTTTCAACTCCCCCGGGCCCAGGCGCAGGCATTCGCCAAGTTCAAACTCGCGCGCCATTTCCGCCAGAGTATTACCTCGCACCAAGGTCGCGCGCATCCGGCTCATATCCCCTTCGTCGACTCGGGGAAAGCGCAGGTAAAGCGCATTGGCGATAACAAAACTCAATATGGAGTCGCCCAGAAATTCCAGCCGTTCGTTATGCTTGCTGCTGGCGCTTCTATGGGTCAGGGCCTGTAACAAAAGCTCGTGCTGTTGAAAAGTGTAGCCCAGTTTCTTCTGGAGCCTATTTATTAAGATGGGGTTCATGCGTTACCAATAACTCAACCATGCGTCAAATAACTACAGCATACGGGACCGGTCTGCCGATACTTTTGGCCCGCTCCCCGGAGTACATACCCGTTATGCTGCACGTTGCAGGCATAGTGGCTTGCTTCGCTCACCCAGCCGCTTACCTATGTAAGCTCCCGAGGATTCGCCGCGCCGCCGTCCTACAACTCAAACTATTTAGGGTATAACCAGAAACCAGGCCAAGACAAAGCTGTTTCGTTTGCAGTGGCCCCCGAAACGGGGGCCAGTCTTTATTGCCAGAGAGGAGTATTCTACAACGGGAAGCATAATAATGCTTCGCTTAAAAGACGTTTTGACTAATGTATTGCACCGATACGCCGTAAACGAACCCCGGTAGGCCACTGACCTTCCTGTTTTTCAAAACTCATCCAAATCGCGCTGGCCCTGCCCACCAGATTCCGTTCGGGAACGAATCCCCAAAAGCGGCTGTCGGCGCTGTCGTCGCGATTATCACCCATCATAAAATAGTGTCCCGCCGGAACAGACCATTCGGCCAGCTGCTGGTTGCGCTGATGATAATACATCCCGACCTGGTCCTGCTGTCCCGGCACCTGCAGAATCTGATGAGACAGGTTGCCCAGGGTTTCCGTACGTTCGGCCAGGCGAATGCCGCCATCCACCTGTCTGTCCGGTGGAACCTGCAAAAAACCCGTGGCGGATTCGCCGCTGCCGGTGGAATCATACGTCTGGACAAAATCACTGGGTGCCATATCGCTATAGGTGATAGGCAATGCGCTGCCACAGGAGGCCGTATTGGCACACCCCGGTTGCACCGTGACGCTCTTGCTGAGCGGATCGTAAATTATCCGGTCGCCGGGCAAGCCGATAACGCGTTTGATATAATCCAATTTCGGATCAGGTGGGTATTTAAATACCACAATATCACCACGTTGGGGATGGCCGGTTTGGATGAGCGTCGTTTGGGTTATGGGATCTTTAATCCCGTAAGCAAACTTCTCGACCAGAATAAAATCGCCCACCAGCAGGGTCGGCATCATGGAGCCGGAAGGAATCTGGAACGGCTCGTAAATAAATTAACGAACGATAAAAACGATCAGCAATACCGGGAAAATGGACGCGCAGGTTTCAATCCAGCCCGGCTGTTTGACTTTTTCCCGTGACTTCTTATCAAGAACCACATCCTCGCCAACGGCGGAGAGCTCCGCCAGCCGGGCGC
>JAATGH010000493.1 GCA_015654745.1 Enterobacterales bacterium | reverse complement strand
GCGTACCATGGTCGATTTACCGGAACCGGATAATCCCATGATGACAAATATCTCGCCTTCTTCAATGGCCAGACTGGCATCTTTTACCCCAACGGTCAGACCGGTTTTGGCGAATATTTTATCCTTGTCATAGCCTTCTTTTATCAGTTTGAACGCCCGCTCGGGATGCTCGCCAAATATCTTATAAAGGTTTTTTACTTCAAGTTTAACAGCCATGCAATTATCAATTTCCCATATGGTTTTTTAATATTTTTAGAGGTCCTGCCAAAATAAAAACGCTGTATACCCTAACATACTGAGCATTTTAGACAACCCCTGAGCCCGTTATCAGCGGTATATGCTGCCGGTGCGCAACCCACGTTTATGCGATAAGGTCGCCGTGGTACAAGGGCTTAGGGAAATATCCGACGTTTTCTTTTTTTTTATTTTTTTCTAGCTCGTCTGGTCGAAATTATGTGCTATGAGCGTGAGTCAGAACACTATTCTTACCGCCTGGAACGTTAATGACCTGCGGTGATTATGTTACGTAGGGCGGTTGGGAGTGGAATAAATAATGTGTAAAAATCACGCGAAGAATAATAGAAGAAAATCGAGGGCGATAAACACAGGGTAATTGATTTTAACGCTGCTGTTTAGAATAAAAAAAGTCGCTTACGGGGGATATCATTCCCCCGCGCGGGTATTCAAAAGGCCCAATCCTCATCTTCTGTACTGACCGCCCGGCCCATGACGTAAGATGATCCGGAGCCGGAAAAAAAGTCGTGATTTTCGTCGGCATTAGGTGATAATGCGGCCAGAATTTCTGGACTCACACGGGTTTCCTCTGCGGGGAATAACGCCTCATAACCCAGGTTCATCAAGGCCTTATTAGCGTTGTAATGTAAAAAAGCCTTCACGTCGCCGGTCCAACCGACACCGTCATACAGCTGTGCGCTATAGACCAATTCGTTCTCATACAAATCCTGCAGCAGGTCATAACTAAAGGTTTTGATATGCTGGCGCCGTTCAGCGGTGCTGCGTTCCAGGGCACGCTGGAATTTATAACCGATATAATATCCATGCACTGCTTCATCGCGAATAATCAGCCTAATCAAATCCGCCGTATTGGTGAGTTTAGCCCGACTCGAATAATACATTGGTAAATAAAAGCCTGAATAAAACAGAAAAGATTCTAAAAAGACGCTCGCCACTTTTTTCGTCAACGGATCGTCATGGCGATAATGCTGTAAAATGAGGCCGGCTTTATTTTGCAACGCCTCGTTATGTTCGCTCCAGCGGTAGGCATCATCCACTTGCGCCATAGGACATAGTGTAGAGAATATGGAGCTGTAAGAGCGCGCATGCACGGCTTCCATAAAACTGATATTCGAGAATACCGCTTCCTCATGCGGCGTTACCGCATCGGCCATTAAGGCTGGCGCCCCCACGGTATTTTGTACGGTGTCGAGCAATGTCAAACCGGTAAATACCCGGATCGTCAGCTGTTGTTCCTCCGGTGATAATGTATTCCAGGACGGCAGATCGTTGGATAAAGGTAGCTTTTCCGGCAGCCAGAAATTAGTCGTCAAACGATTCCACACTTCGAGATCTTTATCATCCTCAATCCGATTCCAGTTAACCGCCCGGACGATGGGGGCGCGAATAGGGGTAGTCATGATCATCTTCTCCGTTACCTTTACAGCGCACATGAGACGCAGCCGGACACTTCGGTTCCTTCCAGCGCCATTTGCCTGATACGTATGTAATACAGGGTCTTGATGCCTTTTTTCCACGCGTAAATCTGCGCTTTGGTGATATCGCGTGTGGTCGCGGTATCGCGGAAAAATAGCGTCAAAGACAACCCTTGATCCACGTGGCGGGTGGCGGCGGCATAGGTATCGATGATTTTTTCCGGACCGATATCATAAGCATCTTGATAATAAGACAGATTGTCGTTATCCATATAAGGCGCGGGATAATACACCCGCCCGGTTTTACCCTCTTTACGTATTTCAATGCGCGAGACAATCGGATGAATACTCGACGTGGAGTGGTTGATATAGGATATGGATCCGGTCGGCGGCACCGCCTGCAGGTTCTGGTTATACAGCCCATGGGCCATCACCGAGTCGCGCAAAACAAGCCAATCTTCCCTCGCGGGCAGGATGATGCCGGCGTCGGCAAACAGCGCGCGCACACGTTCCGTGCTGGGTTGCCATACCTGCTCCAGGTACGGGCGAAAATAGTCTCCGGAGGCATAACGCGACCGGGCAAAACCGCTAAACGCGGCGCCACGCTCGATCGCCAGCCGATTTGAGGCCCGCAGCGCATGGTAAGTGACGGCGTAGAAATACATATTGGTAAAATCCACGCCTTCTTCCGAGCCATAATAAATATGCTCACGCGCCAGGTACCCGTGCAGATTCATCTGGCCGAGACCGATGGCATGAGATTCGTCATTGCCCTTGACGATCGACGGCACGGCATTAATCCGGCTCATATCGGCAACGGCGGTCAAGGCGCGGATGGCGGTGTCGACCGTCCTGCCCAAGTCCGGTTCATCCATGGCAAGCGCGATATTCAACGAGCCCAGGTTGCAGGAAATATCGTTGCCTACCTGTCGGTAGCTCAGATCCTCATTATATTCCGTGGCGCTGTTAACCTGCAGGATCTCCGAGCACAGATTGCTCATGTTGATTCGTCCGTCGATGGGGTTGGCCCGGTTAACGGTATCCTCAAACACCATATAGGGGTATCCCGATTCGAATTGGATTTCCGCCAGCGTTTGAAAAAATACTCGGGCGTTGATAGCGGTTTTACGAATGCGCGGATCGGCGGCCATCTCATGGTATTTCTCAGTGATGCTGATTTGCGAAAACGGTTGACCGTAGATCCGTTCCACATCGTAAGGCGAGAAGAGATACATCGGTTGGTTATCCCTCGCCAGCTCAAAGGTCACATCGGGTATCACCACCCCCAGGGACAAGGTTTTAATGCGGATCTTTTCATCGGCATTTTCCCGTTTGGTATCGAGGAAACGCATAATATCGGGATGGTGGGCATGTAGATAGACCGCCCCCGCCCCCTGACGGGCGCCCAACTGATTGGCGTAGGAGAAGGCGTCCTCCAGCATTTTCATCACCGGGATCACGCCAGAGGACTGGTTTTCGATCCGCTTGATCGGCGCTCCGGCCTCACGCAGATTGGTCAGCATAAAGGCGACGCCGCCGCCACGTTTCGACAACTGCAGTGCCGCGTTGACCGAGCGGCCAATGGATTCCATATTATCTTCAATGCGCAGCAGGAAGCAGGAGACAAATTCGCCGCGCTGCTGTTTACCGCAATTAAGAAATGTGGGGGTCGCCGGTTGAAAACGCCCCGACAGTATCTCATCCACCAACCGGGACGCCAGCGCGCCGTCGCCGGCCGCCAGGGTTAACGCCACCATGCAGACCCGATCCTCGAAGCGTTCCAGGTACTCTTTGCCATCGAAGGATTTTAGGGTGTAGCTGGTATAAAATTTCAAGGCGCCCATAAACGTTCGAAAACGGAAATGCCGCGCGTCGGCTTGAGCGAACAGATCGATAATGGCCTGTTCCGGATAGCGCGCAAGTACCGCCGCGTCGTAGTAGCCCTCATCCACGAGATAACGCAACCGCGCCTGCAGGGAGGAAAACGGACGGGTATTGGGTACCACGTGCTGCTCAAAGTAACGCTCGATGGCCTCCCGGTCCTTATCGAACTGGATCAAGCCCTGCTCATCATAGAGATTAAGCATCGCATTCAATGCGTGGTAGTCCGCCAACGCCGGACCCGGACCGGGCAACGTCGCGGTGCCGGCGTCGTTTAGCACCGGTGTCGCGGATGATTCTGTCGTTAACGATATCGAAGCCAAAATTCGTTTACTCCTTTGTGTACCGAAGCCACGTCTTCCGGGGTTCCCAATAGTTCAAAACGATACAGGTAAGGAACCTGGCATTTCCTGGCGATTAACTCCGCCGCCAGGCAGAACGCTTGGCCGAAGTTCCGATTGCCGGCACCGATAACGCCACGGATCCACGATCGGTTAGCCGCATCATTAAGAAAACGGATTGCCTGGCGCGGCACGGCACCGCGTTCGCCGCCACCGCCGTAGCTGGGAACAATCAAAATATAAGGTCGGTCCAGCGCCAGGCTTTGGCTGGTTGCCAAGGGAATGCGCAGCGCCGGCAGCGCCAGTTTTTTGACAAAACGGTGCGTATTCTCCGAGCTACTGGAAAAATAGACCAGCAGTGGGTTGCCCGCGATCATGGTGTTAAGAGGCCAGCGCCGTGTGGGCTAATTGATCAATCTTGTCCGGCCTGAACCCGCACCAGTGCTCGGTAGCGGTTTGCACCACCGGGACCTGCTGATATCCCAGCGATTTGACGTGATCGAGCGCCTGCCTATCTTCCAGCAGATCCACCAACCGATAGCTAATCCCTTTGCGATTCAGTGCACGGCAGGTAGCGTGACATTGCACGCAATCCGGTTTAGTGTAAATGGTAATAGTCATGATTCGTATTCACCTCTTGCGTCGGCAGTCAGGAAGAACGGAGAGTTTTTCCCGGGATGAACGCATCCCGTAAACATGAGATTAATACTATATGTAGTTATAATTTTTATCAACCACACAATATATAGGATTAAACTATGTCTTTTGTTTCGCCACGCCGCGCGAACGCCATAAAAAGGCCCGCGTCCCCCAAGAGGGAACGCGGGCCTTTCAACGACGACTTATTTGGCTACCGACTCGCTAACCAGCGGCGAATCGCGGCCTATATCTAGGATCTAGGCAGGCTTAACGACGTGACAACAATACGCCCAATACAATCCCCACCGCTGCGGTGATACCCAGGCTTTGCCACGGTTTATCAACCACGTAATCTTTGGTTTGAATTGCGGTTTCACGAGCATACTGACCGATACGGCTGGTGCCGCCGGCACGCGCACGCGCATCCTTCAATACGTCTTTTGCCTTGCTGCGCAAAGCATCCAATTGTTCTTTAGTGGTCTTTTCAGACGTACTGAGCAATTCATCTAAGGTATCGGCTAACAGAGAAACATCGTCTTTAATATCTCTTTGCAGGTCATCTTTTTCAGCTTTCGTAAACATTTGTTTCTCCCTTTCGGCTATAG
>JAATGH010000452.1 GCA_015654745.1 Enterobacterales bacterium | reverse complement strand
TGAGAGGCTTGCAGTAAAAAATCACTTTTATCGTTGACTGCATGCATCTCAGCTGTTTGTTGACTGCCATTAGAACTACAGGCGGAAAGCATAATCGCTACCGCAACTGCGGGGATGAACCGCAGAACATATCTCAAAATAGGTTGAGATTTGACCATTATAAGTGTTATCCCTTAAAGTCCTTAGCGACGGTGCCGCTATAAATTGCCAAACGAAGCGAGAATAATCTGCATATACTCATTGACCAAACGATATTCTTGCATTGTGTGGTACTACTCACACAATTAATATGTGCATGATTATATCAGTCTGGAAGTACAGCGAAATCGAGGTTACCGTAATGAATAAGGGAAAGCGAGGTTTTTTATCGACTATTTTATAACTTTTGCTGATATAAAAAGTTATTAAAAGTTAAGTAAATAATTGGATCAAAAAATCAACATTGCCCGCGGGCCGGCTGTCGGCGGGGGGGCGGGCGGTAAACCGGCGCACGCTGGGCGCCGGGCCGGCGTGCGCCGGCGAATTTAGCCGGTGGTCACCATAGTTAATTCCTATTGCTGGTTAGCGGCAAAATGCGGGGCACCCGGGGGCTCAGCCAGCTGACCAGACGATCGCAAGCGCCGGTGAGCAGCCACCAGCTCAGTCCTACCAGTACCACCGATAGCGATCCTACCGCTATGTCGCTAAACCAATGGGCGCCAATCATGACCCGCGGCATGGCGAATACCAGCAGGATCGCCAAGCTCGCGGTGAACGCCCTGACGCCGAAATAGCGCAACATATAAGCGGCGAAAATCATTAGCATCATGCCATGATCTCCCGGGAAACTGTCTAACGAGGCATCCTTGGTGGGAAGGGCGGTTAATTCGCTGATGCGCACCACGTTGGCGTCATGCTTGAAGAATATCGTCGGGCTGGCATGGCTGACGGGCAGCAGGTGCCCCAGTTGGTTAAGCGCGGCCGCCGACACCAGTATCACGACACCCAGGATTATCATGTCGTGACGCTGTTTGCCCGGGGCCTGCAGGTAATAATGGCCATAGAGCAAGCCCATAAACAGTAGCGCGAGAACGTCAAACGCCCGGAAATTGGCAACCGCCACACCATAGGCAACCAGCGGGCTTTGCACGATTTTTTGGTTAAAAAACAAGAAAATGGATGAGTCAATTTGCCACCATATTCCGTGGCGGGCCGGCAAATACCAGGATAAGAACAGGGAGATACCGAGCAAATTCAATAACAAGACGGTGGTTAATCGACGCATAAACCCGTACCTAAAAGCGGTCTCAATTCGTGAGATTAAATAGAGCAACTTTGCTAATGCAAACGAGTATTCAATAATGTGTATTGTAACGTATTCCACTCCGCCTGCTGGGCGGTAATTACCTCTATTCTGCTATCCGGCGGCGGCGCCGGGCGCGTGGCAATCTCCAAATCCTGCCCTTGGCGATTAACCGTTAAGGTCCCTTCGGGAATACGCATCACGGCTTTGACTCGTTCCACCGGTGCCAAGCGCACCCATTCCAACAGGCCAACGGTATCAAACCGCGTGTCGCCGTCAAAAATCCAACCGCAGGCATGATAGCCCTGACCCTGGTTAAGCGCCCGCCGCCAGCCGGTATTGCCGGGCAAGCGCAGTGCCGCCAGTCCGGCGGCCGGGGATGAGGGCCGGTGGTGGTGAAGACCATCGGGCAGTTCGTTCCGGGCATTCCGGGGCATGTCCAGCAGGGCGATGTCAATCGCGCCGCGGGTTGCCGCCACCACCGGCCGCCCAGCGCCATGGGTTTGTTGCCATTCGGTCAGCCTGGCGCGATCCTGCGCGCAATAGCGATCCTGCTTATTGGCGATAATGATATCGGCCGCCGCTAACTGATCGCGGAAATTTTCATTATCAATATAATGGGGATCCGCAAGCTGGCGGGCGTCCAACAGGCACAGGGTCGCCTGCGGGTGCAGCCAGCTTTCATAAGTGGGCGATTCCAGCATGGCCAAAATGTGTTTTGGGTGGCCCAGGCCGGTGGGTTCAATCAGTAAACGATCGAGCGTATTGCGCTGCAAAAGGGTATTGAGCCCGACCTGCATCGGCAGGCCGTTGACGCAGCACATACAGCCGCCGGGAATCTCTTTTAATATCGCACCGCTTTCCGCCAGCAGCGCGCCGTCGATGCCGATCTCGCCGAATTCGTTAACCAGCACCGCCCAGCGCTCATTCGCCGGCTTTTGCGCCAGCAAATGCAGCAAGGTCGTGGTTTTCCCGCTGCCGAGAAAACCGGTCACCAGATTGGTCTTAGTGGTCATGGTTCAATCGCCTGTTTTTTCAATAAGGTTGTCGACGGCGGCCGCAACCGCCGCTTTGGCGCCCTGTTGCCGCACCCGCTCATAGGCTCCGCTCACGGCGTCAACAAACGAGGGGATGGCGGGCAAGTCCGTGCCGAACACCTGGTGCAGCGTCAACAGCGCCCTCACCCTGGCCGCGCCTTCGGGACTCGAGGCCACCAGCCGACGCAAGGTATCGCTCAGGGGATCGCGTATCTCGATGGTCTCGCCGGCGTCATCATGGCCGCCCACGTAACGCATCCACCCGGCAATTCCCAATGCCAGCAGCGGATAGGCGCTGCCCCGTGCGATGTGCCAGCGTACCGAATCCAGCATGCGTTGCGGTAGTTTTTGCGTGCTGTCCATGGCGATTTGCCAGGTACGGTGGTGCAGCGCAGGATTGGCGAACCGGGCCTGTAGCCGCCGGCCATAGTCGGCGATATCCACCGCCGCCGGATCCAGGCTCAACGTCGGTGCCTGTTCGTTTACCATCAATGCCGCCACGGCGGTGCGAAAAGACCCGTCCGCCATGCAATCGCTGATGTGCTGGTAACCGGCCAGATGTCCCAGGCAAGCCAAGAACGAGTGGCTGCCGTTCAGCATACGCAGCTTCATCTGTTCATAAGGCGCAACATCGTTGACAAACTGCGCGCCAGCCTGTTGCCATTCGGGGCGACCGGCCACAAAATGATCCTCAATCACCCACTGGATAAACGGCTCGCAGGCAATGGCGCAGGGATCTTCCACGCCAAGCAGCGCGGTAATCTCATCCAGCGCCTCCGGCGTGGCGGCGGGAACGATACGATCGACCATGGTGGATGGGAAGGCCGCGTGCCGCTCAATCCAGTCCGACAGCGCGGGATCGCGCGCGTTGGCCAGCCCCAATATCGCCCGTTTGACCACTTGGCCATTGCCGGGAATATTATCACATGACAGCAGGGTAAATGGCGCCAGTCCGCGCTGGTGACGGCGCCGCAGCGCTTCAACCAAAATTCCGGGCACCGAGGTGGGTTGCAGGGGATGGCGTAAATCAGCCTGAATGGCCGGATGGAGGCGATCAAGCTCGCCGCTGCCCGGTTCGATGCAATACCCTTTTTCGGTAATGGTCAGGGAGACTATCGCCACCTGGGGTTCGGCCAATTTCTCCAGCACCGCGTCCATTCCCTCGCTGGCGGCAATCGTGGATTCATGTACCGCGCCGATAATCCGCGCCGAGCGCGTATCGCCATCCTTTTCCAACAGGGTAAACAGATGATCCTGGCCGCGCAATGATGCCAATAAGCCGGCGCTGTGCAAACTCACTTCACAAATACCCCAATCGCCGCCAAGCTGATTAAGCACCCGATCGGTCATGAGCGCTTGATGGGCGCGATGAAAGGCGCCAAAGCCGATGTGCACGATGCGACTGCGCAGCGCCGTCCGATCGTATTGGGGTTGTTGCACTTCGCGGGGCAGGGAATGGGTGGCGATGGTGGTCATGTAAAGGCTTCCTGTTTGGCCGTTGACTAGGCGTACGCTGATATTACCGTTAAGCGGCTGTCCAGGTTAGGCGGGAATGGTCATTGGCGCAAGAGCCGGCCCGCGCCGGCAGCATTCTCCAGCGCAAAGCCGCCCTTTTCAAGCGGAGGGGCTAGTCAGCGCGGCTCATATAGCGACGTTCGGCCACATGAATGCGGATTCTTTCTCCGCTGTTAAGGTATTCCGGTACCGATACGGTTAAACCGGTACTCATCAACGCTGGTTTGGTGCGGGCGCTGGCCGACGCGCCTTTAATCCCCGGCGTGGTTTCGATAATTTCCAAATCCACCGTTTGCGGCAGTTCGAGGGCCAATACCTGGCCTTCCAGAGTCAGAACCTGCATACCCGGGATACCGCCTTCGGGGATAAACAACAGCTCATCTTCGATGTGCTCTTTTTTGAATAGATACGGGGTGTAATCCTCGTCATCCATAAACACATATTCATCGCCGTCGATATAGGAGAAGGTGACCGATCGCCTTACCAGGTTGATGGTCTCGAGGATATCGTCGCCCTTAAAGCGTTCTTCCACTTTCAGCCCGGTACGGACGTCGGAAAAACGCATTTTATACAGCGTACTGGCCCCACGTGCGCTTGGACTCTGGATATCAATATCTTTTACCAGCAGCAATTTACCGTTGTAATTTACCGCCATACCGCGCTTAATTTCGTTTGCTCTAGCCATCAAAATGGACCTGTATAATTGTGTCGGAATCTATGGCGACACGTTACCTTTGCCGGGGCTGCCAGGCAAGAGTGAAGTGCGTGTGTCGCGGGGCAGCGGCGAATCTACATCACGAATGCGCCACATGCAATAACCGGCGCCGGCAATCATTAGCAACGCCACAAAAAACACCGCATGAAATGGCCAGAACGTCGCCATCAGGCCGGCCAGCGAACCCGCGATAATCCAGCCTACCCGGCCACTATTGGAGAATAAGGTGGTGGCCGCGCCGGCCTGGCCAGGCATTAAATCCTGAAAATAGATCATGCCGATACCCGCCAGTATACCGATAAATATGGCATTCAACAGCTGCAATGCCAGCAGCGCCGCCGGTCCGGTAAAATACAGCAATCCGAGGTAAAACAGGAGTCCCGCGCCGACCGCGACCCGCATCAGCAGCCGGTTGCCCAGGCGGCGCGACAGATAACCGGCTACCAGCATGGTCGGGATTTCCAGTCCGGCGGCGGTACCCATCATGACGCCGGCCAGCTTCTCCGCCAAATGCAGCTCATGAATCAAATAGAGCGGCATGTTGATGAGATAGAGACAATTGCATGTCCACATTAACGTGCAGGCGCAAAATAACAGCCAGGTATCCCGGCGGTGGCGGCGTGGGGCTTGCAACGGGGAGGTGGTGGTCAAGGCCGATTTATGCATCGAGGGCAATAAGCCCCCTACCAGCGCGCCGCAGAGCACAAAAATCACGGCGGCCGTCATATACATGGTGCTAAAGCCAAATCCCAATGCCAGCGCAAAGGCGAGCGGCGGGCCAACCACCCATGCCAAGGATACCTGTGCCCGCATTATCGAACTGAACATCACCGCTTCACGACCCGACTGTTCCGCGTGTTCCCGTGCCAGAGCGAACATTTGCGGGTTGGCGGTGGAACCCAGGCTGGTCAGCAATACGCCGGGAAGCAGCAAGACAGCGTAGTTACGATTGAAAGCAAAGAGTACGCAGCCCAGGGCGCCCAGCAGGCAGCAGCGCAAGATTAAGCCCTTGCGATCGCCTCGTTTATCGGAGCGGCCGGCGAGAAACTGGCTCACCGCAATGCCGATCACGGCGCTGCCGGTGTAAAACAGCCCTACCATAAAAGGCTGCGCCCGGACTTCGGTGGATAAAAACAGGCTTAATGTCGGCAATTGCAGCGCGCCGGCAATGCCGGAAAGAAACGCAATGGCCAGGAATGCCGACGCGGTCATATCCGGCAGGCGCCATGGCAGGGCAACGGGGGTATGCATAATGGTTGTGTCAACATCAAGGCGGAGGAGCGGTAGGATCATACTCCTGTCGGCCAAAAACAACAGATCGGGCTGAAAAAAAATGCCTTCACGGCGACGAAAAGCATTCCTTGCCACCTGATGGCGGGAGGCCACCCAAGACGCTGGCACCAAGAATGACATATCCCAGCCGAAGCACCGCCCGGCCCGTTATAACGTTGACTACCTCGATCTCTGCTTAGAAAAATAACTTCCCTCAACCGGCCCCTCAACGGCGAGCCTTCGCCGGTATCTCATCCCGGCATACGATGGTCTAGGCTATTGGGTCGCAGCTGAACGTACATTGGGAAAGCAGCCCCGCGTCGCCAGCGACTTCAGCTGTGCTTCAGCCAAAGAGCATAAAAAAGGGAACGGCCGACGGTTGTCAAAGATAAAATGTGCTGTAGTTCAAAGATTCAACAGGAATATCCGCGCAGTGCTTGCATTGTACATCGCAACGTTAGAGACTTTATTGAAACGTTTCAGCGTTATGGTGTGGACTTTTTCCCCGCGATAGCGCTTTCATTTTCCATCAGAGCTGAAACGATTCAACGTTCAGCAAGCGAGGAGAGGTATGTTTGATCTGTCATTAAATGATATTCATCTCGGTGCCCATGCGCAGAACAAGCAGGAGGCCATCAGCCAGGTTGCCGCGGCCCTGACGCAGGCGGGCAGCGTCAGCGAAGGCTATGTTGACGGCATGATGCAGCGTGAACAACAGACTTCCACCTTTTTGGGCAACGGCATCGCCATTCCGCATGGCACTACCGATACCCGCGATCTGGTGTTGAATACCGGCGTCCAGGTATTTCAGTTTCCTGAGGGAATCGACTGGGGCGAGGGTCAATTGGCGTATGTGGTGATCGGCATAGCCGCGCGCTCTGATGAGCATCTTGGGCTGCTGCGTCAGCTTACTCATGTATTAAGCGACGATAGCGTGGCGGCAAGGCTGGCCAGTACCACTTCCGCCGAGGAACTGCGCGACGTACTGAGCGGTGCGCGCCAGGCCGCGCCTTTTCTGTTCGATACCTCGCTGATGAGCCTGGATATTGCCGCCGGCGATATGCTGACCCTCAAAGCGCTGAACGCCGGGCGACTTCAGCAGGCCGGCGCGGTGGATACCGCCTTTGTCAGCGACGTTATCAGCGGTCAGCCGTTAAATTTAGGTCAGGGCGTTTGGATCAATGACGCCACGCGCGGCAATCTGGCCAGCGCTATCGCCATCGCCCGTCCGGCGGAACCCTTTGACGCCGATGGCGAAAGCGTGGCGCTGCTGATAACCGTGGCGATGGTTGACGATCGGCCGCTGGCCGTGCTGAACACCCTGAGCGATATCGTGCGCGCGGGATCGGCATCAAGTCTGCACGATGCCGACGGTCCGGCGCTGCTGGCGCTGCTCAGCGGTGAACGTGTTCTCGCGTCCCCATCGCAGCTGAGCGCGGAATTTGTGGTCCGTAACGAACATGGGCTGCATGCCCGTCCCGGCACCGCGTTGGTCAATGTGATCAAACAGTTCAATAGCACGATAACCGTAACCAATCTCGATGGAACCGGCAAATCGGCCAACGGCCGCAGCCTGATGAAAGTCGTGGCGTTGGGGGTCAAGACTGGCCACCGCTTACGGTTTACCGCCGAGGGTGACGATGCTGAACAAGCGCTGGCGGCCATTGGTGAAGCTATTGCCTCAGGATTAGGGGAGGGTGCGGCATGAGTAGGCGCGTTGCCACTATTACGTTAAATCCGGCCTATGATCTGGTCGGTTTTTGCCCTGAAATAGAGCGGGGAGAAGTTAACCTGGTGCAAACGGCCGGACTGCACGCTGCGGGAAAAGGGATCAATGTTGCCAAAGTACTTAAGGACCTCGGAATCGATGTGACCGTTGGCGGCTTTTTGGGGAAGGATAACCAGGATGGTTTTCAACTGTTGTTCAGCGATCTGGGCATTGCCAATCGCTTTCAGGTCGTGCAAGGACGTACCCGTATTAATGTCAAGCTGACGGAAAAAGACGGCGACGTAACCGACTTCAATTTTTCTGGATTTAACGTCACGCCGCAGGATTGGGAACGTTTCGTCAATGACTCCCTGACCTGGCTGGGTCAATTCGATATGGTTGCGGTGAGCGGCAGCCTGCCGGCGGGCGTACCGCCCGAAGCCTTTACCGAATGGATGATCAAGCTGCGCAGCCACTGCCCATGCATCATTTTCGATAGCAGCCGCGAAGCGCTGGTGGCCGGCTTGAAAGCCGCCCCCTGGTTGGTAAAACCCAATCGCCGCGAGCTCGAAATTTGGGCCGGACGCAAATTGCCTACCCTGGCCGATGTGGTGGCCGCCGCCCATGCGCTGCGTGAGCAGGGCATTGCCCATGTGGTTATCTCGCTGGGCGCGGAAGGCGCGCTGTGGGTCAACGCATCCGGGGCCTGGCTGGCCAAACCGCCGGCCTGCGAAGTGGTCAGCACCGTCGGCGCCGGCGACTCTATGGTCGGCGGCCTGATCTATGGTCTGCTGATGCGCGAATCAAGCGAACATACTTTACGCCTGGCCACCGCCGTGGCGGCCTTGGCGGTTAGCCAGAGCAATGTCGGGATCACCGATCGGCCGCAACTGGCCGCAATGATGGCCCGTGTCGATTTAAAACCTTTTGATGACCGGTTGGAGGCAAAATGAAAACGCTGCTGAAAATAGACAGCTCACTGGGGCAAGCTCGTAGCCATCTGGTGAAAAGAATACTGGTCGATGCCGCGCCAAAAGCGGGTTTGACTTTGGTGGAGTCCATCGTCGACGCCGAACTGGTTATCCTGGTGGGCAACGCGGATGCGGATGCCGCTCTAAACGGTAAACCTGTCTATAGTGGCGATGCCGATCTGGCCGCCAGCCAGCCGGACAGGTTCCTGGAACAGGCGAAAACCCAGGCGGCGCCTTATCAGGCACCGGCCAACGCCGTCCCGGCGACGATAAATCCCGGCGGCCCTAAACGTATCGTGGCGATCACCGCCTGTCCGACCGGCGTGGCCCATACCTATATGGCGGCGGAAGCCATCGAAGGCGAAGCGAAAAAACGCGGCTGGTGGGTAAAAGTCGAGACCCGGGGATCGGTAGGGGCGGGTAACGCGATTACCGCCGAAGAAGTACAGCAAGCCGATTTGGTGATCGTGGCTGCCGATATTGAAGTGGACCTCGGCAAATTCGCCGGCAAGCCGATGTATCGCACCTCAACCGGTCTGGCGCTGAAAAAAACCGCGCAAGAGCTGGATAAAGCCGTGGTGGAAGCCAAGGTTTACCAACCCAAGCAAGGTTCAAATGAATCCGGTTCCAGTGAAGAGAAAAAATCGTCGCCGGGCGCCTATCGCCATTTATTGACCGGCGTATCCTACATGTTGCCGATGGTGGTGGCGGGCGGCTTATGTATTGCGTTGTCGTTTGTGTTCGGTATCCATGCGTTTGAACAGCCCGGCACCCTAGCCTCGGCGCTGATGCAAATCGGCGGTAAATCAGCCTTTGCCTTGATGGTACCGGTGCTGGCCGGGTTTATCGCGTTCTCCATTGCCGACAGGCCCGGTCTGACGCCCGGCCTGGTGGGCGGCATGCTGGCGGTCAGTACCGGCGCCGGGTTTATCGGCGGGATTATCGCCGGTTTTCTGGCCGGATACGTGGCGAAGCTTATCAGTACCAAGCTGCCCCTGCCGCAAAGCATGGCGGCGCTTAAGCCCATCCTGATCATTCCTCTGATTGCCAGCCTGGTGACCGGCCTGGTGATGATCTACGTGGTGGGGACGCCGGTGGCGACGCTGCTGACCGCGCTGACCAACTGGCTACAGTCCATGGGCACCGCCAACGCCGTGGTGCTTGGCGCCATCCTGGGCGCGATGATGTGCAGCGATATGGGTGGTCCGATTAACAAAGCCGCCTATGCGTTTGGTGTTGCGCTGCTCAGTACCCAGACCTATGGCCCGATGGCGGCAATTATGGCTGCCGGTATGGTACCGCCGCTGGGTATCGCCGTCGCGACGCTGCTCGGCCGCAATAAGTTCGACAAAACCGAACGCGAGGCCGGCAAAGCCGCCTTCGTGCTTGGCTTGTGCTTTATCTCCGAAGGGGCGATTCCGTTTGCCGCCCGCGACCCGTTCCGCGTGATTCCGCTGAGCATGGTTTCCGGTGCGGTAACCGGCGCGCTGTCGATGTTCTTCGGCGCCAAGCTGATGGCGCCGCACGGCGGCATGTTCGTGCTGTTGATCCCGGGCGCCATTACGCCGGTGGTGGGATATATTATTTCCATTGCCGCGGGTACCCTGCTGCTGGGCGTAATGTACTCCATCCTTAAACGTTCCGATGCTGAACTGGCGAAAGCCCTGGCATAAAAAATGTAGTGACCTTGTGTCATAAACCACAGGCCGGGGGAGCGTATGCTCCCCCGGCCTGTGGGTGGTTAGAACGCCTTGCTTTGCAGCACCCATACCGCGGCTTCCACCCGGGATTTGAGTCGCATTTTTTTCAACAAATGCTTCACATGGACCTTGACGGTGCTCTCGGTAATGTCCAATTTGCGGGCAATCATTTTATTGGGTAATCCAAGGGCTATCAGCTTAAGTATATCGCGCTCACGCGGTGTCAATTGCTGGAGATCTTGTGCGGGACCCGGCTTTTGTTCGCGCAGGTTGGCGGCCAGCACCGGCATCAGCGAGTCGCTTAATACCATTCTGCCCGACGCGGCCTGACGCAGCGCAACCAATAAATCCTCCGGCTCCATATCCTTGAGTAAATAACCGTCGGCTCCTCGTTTAAGCGCGGTGATCACATCGTCTTCATGATCCGACACGCTAAATACGACGATGCGGCCCGACAGGGGAAGCTGGCGCATGCGCTCCAGCGTATCCAATCCGTTCATTCCCGGCATATTCAGATCGAGCAAAATCAAATCCGGGTCCCATTGGGCGGCCAGTTCGACGCCTTGTGCGCCGTTGGTGGCCTCCGCGATCACTTTCAGGCCGCCGTCGAGCTGGATCAGCTGCTTGACGCCGCTGCGCAACAGGGGGTGATCGTCAATCAGTAAAATGGTGGAAATCTCGGATTCGCCCATTTCGCTCATAGTGATATCCTTTCCGTAAGTGGCACGGGTTCGGGCCGTACTCTGACGCACACTTCGGTACCGCCGGAAGGGCGGCGCGTTATCTGGCAACTACCGTGCAGGCTGGTGGCGCGATCCTGCATGATGATCAGGCCGTAATGATGTTGCCGCCGATGCTCCTCAGGTAAGCCGCGGCCGTTGTCACGGATACTCAGGACCAGCTCCCCCGACGCGAAGGCCACCGTCACGCCGACCCGGCTGGCGCCAGCATGCTTTACGACATTATTTAACGCCTCACGGGTAATCTGCACCAAATGGATAATTTGGTGGGAGCCGATGGTTTTGGCCGGGATTCGGTAGTCAAACTCGATGCCGAATCCCAGCCTGGTCGAGAATTCATCTACCGCCATTTGTAACGCCGCGCGCAGGCCGGGTTCGGTTTGGCGCAGACGGAACGTGGTTAATAATTCCCGCAGTTGCCGATAAGCGGTGTTCAGCTCATCGCGCATTTGCTGCATCAATTGCTGATTTTCCGGCGTGGCTTCGCCGCTTTGCATCTGCAGGCAACCGATTTGCAGTTTCAGGCAAGAGAGCGATTGGGCAATACTATCATGCAGTTCGCTGGCGATGGCGGAGCGTTCCGCCATCAACAACAGATGCTGCTGATGCTCGGCCTGGCGCTCCAGAGCCAGTGTGCTGGTCAGCTGCGCCGCCAGGGTATTGACTAACTGCTGCTGGGCATCATTCATCCCATGCTGCAGCGGGTAGTGCGCCAGCATAAGCCCATATTGCCCTAATTTATCATGCAGGCTCCAACTGAGCTGCTGCGGTTCGGTTTCGGGTGATAACGGTGACATCGGCGAACGCGTGGCCAGCGGCTCAGTGCGCTCCGGCCCGGCGTATTCATCCGACGCCCTGGCTTCGTTGATCCCCGGATCGCTATCATTCTCGTAAAACTGTATCTGGATTTCCCGTAGCGGGGTGAGGGTTTGCAGTTCTTCCAGCACCGGCTCGAGACGATCGCGCAACGGTTCACTGGTTTGTAAATGACGGCTGGTGCGATACAAAAAATCCAGAATACGGTTTTTTTGCTGCAGATCGGCAGTTTTTTCCGCCACCCGCAGTTCCAGCTGTGCATAGATCTGTGAAAGCGACTGGGACATACTATTAAGGGTTAACCCCAGTTGATCCATCTCCTGGTGGCCTTGGCCGGCGGGTCCCGCCGGTAGCGGGTAGCGCTGGGTGAAATCACCGCGGCTTACGGCATTAGCCTGGTTGAGCAGCCTGCGCCAAGGACGCAGGAGCCGGCGGCGCAGATAACCGATGGTCCCGGCCAGCACCAGCAGCGTCAGGGCAATCACCCCCTTTTGCACCAGCGCCACCAGCATCAGCCGGTGTTCGGTATTACGCTCAAGCGCCGAGACCAGAAGATCCAGCCGGTTTACAAACTCGGCTACGCTGGCGGCGGCATCCTGTGGGCGCCGCGCGAGCGCCAACTGAGGTTTAAGGGTCTCCAGCCAGTAGGCGCGCATCGACTGGAATTGCGGCGTCAAACCCTCGCGTCGCAGGGGCCGCTGCAGATCGTCACTCAGTTGCTCCTGCTCCAGTTCGGATAACAACCGCTCGCTTTGCCGGTCAAGGGGCACCCGCGACAATAACCGATAGCTTTGCATGCGCAGCGAGCCGGCCTTATTGATTGCGTGGGCGTTGCCTTGCATACTTTGGGCTATCCATAAGGATAGGCTCATGCCGGCAATGCCCATGATACCCAATAGCAGCATCAACAGGCTGACCTGCCGGACAATGGATAACGGCGCAAACCAACGTTTTGTCATCATACCGATCCTTAGCGATGCCCCGCCATTGCGCATGAGCGCCGCAGGACCTGCGGTAGGGGGCTGGCGGCTATTGTTCAATATCTTCGTCGATTACCCTATACCCCTTTAGGAGTACCTACAAATAGCCAGCCCCGGCGCGGGGGTAACACCTCGTATCACGAGTTGTTTACAACCATGTGATAACTATGGTTTTGACGTGATTGACCCCATACTTATTAAGGATAGCAGGCTTGGCGACCCGGCCGCGCCATCGGATTATCCATTGATTTATATCAAGTTACCACCGGACGGGGTTGCCTAGGGTAGCGGACATATCTTCGTTTTACTCCGCCCGAGGCTACTATGACATCATCACCCAGTTCAGCCGACGCGTCACGCGACGGCATTATTCAGGACTGGCAGCCAGAACAGCCGGAATTCTGGCGCAATCGTGGCCAGGCCATTGCCCGGCGTAATCTCTGCATCTCCATTTGCTGCTTATTGCTTTCTTTTTGCGTCTGGATGCTGTTTAGCGCAGTCGCGGTTAATCTCAATAAAGTCGGTTTTGATTTTACCACCGACCGATTATTTTTATTGACCGCATTGCCGGCGGTGTCGGGCGCGATACTGCGGGTTCCCTACTCCTTTATGGTCCCGTTGGTGGGCGGTCGACGCTGGACGGCGATCAGTACGCTGTTTATGGTGGTGCCCTGCCTATGGTTGGGCGTGGCGGTACAAGATCCTCTTACCCCTTTCAGCGTATTTGTAATTATCGCGCTCTTATGCGGCTTTGCCGGCGCCAATTTTGCCTCCAGTATGGCAAACATCAGCTTTTTCTTTCCCAAGTCACGTCAAGGCAGCGCGCTGGGACTCAACGGCGGCATGGGTAATCTGGGGGTAAGCGTCATGCAACTGGTTGCGCCGCTGGCCATTTCCCTCTCCCTCTTTGGTCTATTCGGCGCCACCGGTTATCGCCAAGCCGACGGCAGTCAGCTTTGGCTGGCAAACGCCGCCTGGATTTGGATACCGCCTCTGCTTATCGCCACGCTGGCGGCCTGGTTTGGCATGAACGACCTCGCCACGGCCAAAGCGCCGCTCAAACAACAGTTGACGGTGCTTAAACGTGGTCATATGTGGATCCTCAGCGTGCTCTATCTGGCGACCTTCGGATCCTTTATCGGCTTCTCCGCCGGGTTTGCCATGCTGACCAAAACCCAGTTTCCCGAGATGCAGATCCTGCACTATGCTTTTTTCGGTCCGTTTATCGGCGCCCTGGCGCGCTCGGCCGGCGGCGCATTGTCCGATCGGTTTGGCGGCATTCGCGTGACCCTACTGAATTTTGTGCTCATGGCGTTATTCACCGCCTTGTTATTCCTTACGCTGCCCACCGGTGGCCATGGCGGCTCGTTTGTCGCCTTTTTCTCGGTATTTATGCTGCTGTTCATCACCGCGGGTCTGGGCAGCGGATCCACCTTCCAAATGATCGCGGTGATTTTGCGCAAGCTCACCCTCGATCGCGTCAAGGCTCAGGGCGGCAGCGACCAGGAAGCCCAGCGCGAGGCGGTGGGGGATACCGCGGCTTCCCTGGGCTTTATTTCCGCCATTGGCGCGGCGGGGGGCTTTTTTATTCCCAAGGCTTTTGGCACCTCGCTGTTATTGACGGGTTCACCCGCCGGGGCCATGAAGCTGTTTCTGGTGTTTTATGTGGTTTGTATCGTGCTCACCTGGTGCGTGTATGGCCGCAATATCAATAAAGGCATGGCGACCAAAAAAACACGCTGAGGTGCATTATGCCAGCGGCCTTGCCGCTGTCTGCGGATCGCCGCGGCATTTCGATACCCAATATTACCGCTAAGTCATTAGAACTTACCTACAGGAGAGTACCGGATGAGCAAGTTTCTCGATCGGTTCCATTATTTCAAGCAACTGGATAAACCCTTTGCCGATGGCCACGGACAGTCGATGGATGTTAACCGCGACTGGGAGGAGGGATATCGCAGCCGCTGGCAGCATGACAAAATTGTCCGTTCCACTCACGGTGTAAACTGCACCGGTTCATGCAGTTGGAAAATTTACGTTAAAAGCGGACTGGTGACCTGGGAAACCCAGCAGACCGACTATCCGCGTACCCGCCCCGATCTGCCTAATCACGAACCACGCGGCTGCCCGCGCGGCGCCAGCTACTCTTGGTATTTATATAGCGCCAATCGGTTGAAATATCCACTGATACGCAAACTGCTCCTGATGCAATGGCGCGACGCGCGTACGCGGCATGCCGACCCGGTCGATGCGTGGGCCGCGGTGATGGGCGATGCCGACGCCGTTAAGGGGTATAAACAGGCTCGTGGCCGCGGCGGATTTATCCGTTCAACGTGGGCGGAAGTTAACGAGCTGATTGCCGCCGCCAATGTCTATACCGCGAAAACCTATGGGCCGGATCGTATTATCGGTTTTTCGCCTATCCCGGCCATGTCGATGATCTCGTATGCCGCCGGTGCCCGCTATCTCTCCCTGATCGGCGGTACCTGCCTGAGTTTCTATGATTGGTATTGCGATCTGCCGCCGGCGTCGCCCATGACCTGGGGTGAACAGACCGACGTGCCGGAATCCGCCGACTGGTACAATTCGTCCTATATTATTGCCTGGGGCTCCAACGTACCCCAGACCCGCACGCCCGATGCGCATTTCTTTACCGAGGCCCGGTACAAGGGAACCAAAACCGTAGCGATTACGCCCGACTATGCCGAAATCGCGAAACTGTGCGATCAATGGTTAAGTCCGAAACAGGGAACCGATAGCGCAATGGCTCTGGCGATGGGCCATGTGATCCTGCAAGAATTCTACTTGCGGCGACCCAGCGGTTATTTTATAGACTATGTGCGCCGCTACACCGATATGCCCATGCTGGTCATGCTGGAACCGAGAGCCGAGGTATTTTATGCCGCCGGCCGTATGCTGCGCGCGGCCGATCTGCCGGGTTCGCTG
>JAATGH010000060.1 GCA_015654745.1 Enterobacterales bacterium | reverse complement strand
TGGCATGAGATTGAACGCGCGATAACGCTCGCCATTATTCAATTTGAGCCGCGCATTATGCCCGCGGGCCTGTCTATCGGGTGCGCCGATGAGGATCTTAGGCTTGCCCGGCACAATATGCTGTCTTTCGATATACAAGGACGGCTGCGATGGTCGCCCGCGCCGGTGGAATTCGTGTTTACCAGCCGTGTAGATTTAGAAAACGGCCATTTTGAACTGGTTGAAAGGGAGTAGCAGCGCATGGATAGCCGTCTCTTGGAGTATTACCATCGTGAGCTGGCGTGGCTGCGCGAACGCGGCGCGGAATTTGCCCAACATTATCCCAAAGTGGCGGGCCGGCTCGGGATGCGTGATAACGATCCCACCGATCCCTATATTGAACGCCTGCTGGAGGGTTTTGCTTTTCTGACGTCCCGCATCCAGCTCAAAATGGATGCGCAATTCCCCCGATTCTCCAGTCAACTGCTGGAAATGCTTCACCCAAATTATCTCTCCCCCACGCCCTCAATGGCCATTGTCGAGCTACAACCCGACGATGCCAAGGGCGACATTAGCCAGGGATTTCATGTACCCAGCGGTACGCTGTTGGACAGCGCGGATTTAAAGGCCCAAGGCATCACCTGCCGCTTTAGTACCGCTCATGATGTCGTATTACAGCCGCTGCGCCTGGAGCAGGTGGAATTAGGCGGCGTGCCGGCGGATATCGCCTCATCGGCGCTGGGATTGGGCAACGCCGCCGGCGCGCTGCGCATCAGATTAAACTGCTTTAATCAGGTCACGCTTGGGGAAATGCGCTGCGATCGGTTGATGTTCTACCTGAGCGCCGGGGACGGATCGGCACAGCAGTTGCTGGAACTTATCATGCAACACACCCTGGGCGTGGTGTGTCAGACGACCTGCGAGCAGCCGCATCGTCTGGTCCTGGGCAGACAGACATTACGTCATGAAGGGCTGCAGGCCGGCCAAGCGCTACTGCCGCCGGATTTACGCAATCTTGATGCTTTCCGGCTATTGCAGGAATATTTTTGCTTTCCGCATCGCCTGCTGTTTTTCAGTATCAGCGGCCTACAGCCTCTCCTTGATCTGGCCGGTAAGCACCAACAGCTGGAGCTTATTGTACTACTGGATAAATCCGTTGCCGATTTAGAGCGCCGGGTGGATCGCCATCATTTAGCGCTCCACTGCACGCCGGTGATTAATTTGTTCCCTCTTAACGCCGAACGCATCCCGGTGCATGAACGCCAATACGAATACCCGGTGGTGATTGACGCCCTGCGCCCTCTGGATTATGAAATCCACTCCATTCGCCGGCTGGACGGCTGTGACAATAAGGGCGAAAACGGCTACCGGCGCGTCTTCAGGCCGTTTTATGAAAGGCTTAGCGACGAGGAACCCGGGCATACCGGTTGGTTTTCCCTGCGCAGGGAACCGCACCATTGGCCGCGCGCAACCGGCGCGCCGGCCCCGGATAGCGGTTACCACGGCTCGGACGTGTATATCTCTTTGGCTGATGAACAGCACCCGCCCTGGCACCGCGATTTGGCTTTTCTTAGCGCCGACGTATTGTGCTGCAATCGTGATTTGCCGATACGATTGACGCAGCACGACCGGGTACGGCTGGTTTTGCAGGACTCGATTCCGGTGCACATGGTGGTATTGCGCAAAGGTCCCAGCATACCGCGCGCGGCGCTGGCGGAAGGCCATGCGTGCTGGCAGTTGATTAACCAGTTACAGCTGAACTACTTCAGCCTGATGGACGGCGCCCAGGGGCAGGATGGCGCGGCGTTGCGTCAATTGCTCAAAGTCCATGCGGCTCATGCCGACAGCGCGGCCGCACAGCAGATCGCAGGCATCCGGCAATGCCGCCTAACGCCTTGCAACCGGCTGATACAATCACCCGCGTTGTTCGTGCGTGGCATCAACGTCGAGCTTCGGGTGGATGAGCAGGCCTTTTCCGGGCATAGCCCATGGCTGCTGGGCAGCGTACTGGCGCATCTATTTTCTCGCCTGGCGACCATTAACAGTTTTACCGAAACCACGCTTATCTCACGGCAGCGCGGCCCCATCGGGTATTGGCCGCCGGAGAGCGGCGGGAAAATGCCTTTATGAAAATCCATGCCCTCCGGCCCGGTCATGCGGCCACAGCCAGGTTGCGCAACCGCTGTCCGCGCAACGCCGCCATAACGGCGGTCGCCGCCGGATTGGATGAAACATTCTGGACGGTCCGTGAACGCGCCCCCTGGTTATATGATTTATTCCAGTTGCTCCGGCGCGTCGATGCGCAGGCCGGCGGACATTACGCCCTGGGACGCGCGCCGTTGCCGCGCTATGAACCGCTGCGCCTGGGCCAACAGCCGTCGCTATCCTTTAGCGCCGCCCAGATTGCCGCCATTACGGCTTATGGTTCCCAGGCTGGGCTCAGGCAGGTGGACATTGTCGGTTTTGGGCTATTTGGCCCTAATGGCCCGCTGCCGTTGCATCTGACGGAGTATGCCTACCAGCGCTGGCAACAGGAAAAAGATCCTAGCCTGTCGGCCTTCGCCGACATCTTTCATCACCGGCTGATCATGCTGTTTTACCGGGCCTGGGCTGACGCCCAGCAGTGTGTTTCGTTTGATCGGATGGATAATCGGCGCTTTGATGATCACGTCGCCTACCTGATCGGCATTGGCGAACCGGCTCAGCGTGACGCGCTCCCGGATGCCAAGACGCACTATTATATGGCGGGACATTTGACGCGTTATCCACGCAATAGCGAAGGTTTACGCTCGATCCTTCGCCATTTTTTTTCCGTACCGGTCACCGTGCGGGAAAATCTTTTTCAATGGCTCACGTTGCCGCAGGATATGCGCCTGCGACTGTGGTCCGCGAACCAGGAAATCAGGTTAGGCGATCCCCGTGTTTTAGGGCTGGGCGCCCCAGACCGGCAATATCGTTTTGCTATCGATATCGGTCCGTTATCTTGGCAACAATACCGTGAATGGTTAGCTCAAGCGTCGCAAACCCCCGGCAAACTGGTGCAGCTGCGCGCCTGGGTGCGCCACTACGTCGGTATAGAATATGCCTGGGAGGTCCGATTGATTTTACATCGCGACGGCTACCGGGGATGCGAGTTAGGCGCCGGCCAGCCGCTGGGGCAATGCTGCTGGCTTGGTTATAATACTGAACAACGGCATCGGGCCGAATATATCTATTACGCCGAACGCGCCGTGACAGAATAAACCTCCAGGCCCAAGGCGGCCGGGGATAGTGCATCCCCGGCCAGGCTTGATTAAAACGCCTGCTGCGTATCAACATCCCAGGTGGTGGTGACCGGCGCGTTAATTTTATTATCTAATGATATCGGGGTATAACTCACGCTAAGCTGCGGCGCGACGAATTCATAGAGCATGCTCATGGGTTGGGACGCGTGTGGCTTATTTTCGCCGCCGTTGTCCCCGGTATTATTGATAAATTTAACACCGATCATCCGGGCATTAGATAATTCGATGATCATGGTATCGCCCTCTTCTTGACCGCTCACGCACCAGGCGACGGTGACCTTTTTAATCGGGTCATTTTTGAGGAATTTACTTAATATGGCCGGCATGGCCTTGTCGATGGGCGCGAATACGCTCAACTTGCCAATATCGGCATCACCAACATTATTTTTATTCGCACCAGAAAATCCCGCAATGTAACGTTGAAACGGATAATCGATATAATCCGCTTTAATCCATCCCTTATGGCTACTGCGATTCTCTTCGCCTTCCACGCCGTCTACTTTTAAAAATATACTATGACTCATCAGAGGGTCCTTATATAAAAATCATACCCGTTATCTTGCACGTTGCAGGTACGTTAGCGGCACGCGAACGCCCGAGTCATAGGCTTCGGGTTCCTTCGCTTGCCGCCAGCGTGAAATAATGTTGTGTTATCGGCCCAGGTTAATTACCGCCTGATTTAAGCGACGGCAGTTTTGAAACCAGCCGCAGCGACACGGTTAAGCCTTCCAGTTGATAATGCGGGCGCAGGAAAAACTTAGCCTGATAATATCCAGGATTATCCGCCACTTCGTCTACCTGGACCTCGGCCGATGCCAAGGGCCGGCGGGCTTTAGTTTGCTGCGATGAATTCAGCGGATCTCCATCAACATAATTAATGATCCAATTATTCAGCCAGCGTGCCATCTCATCACGAGTCTGGAAGGTGCCCACCTTGTCGCGCACAATGCATTTCAGATAATGAGCGAAGCGACAGCAGGCGAACAGATAGGGCAGACGCGCGGCCAGATTGGCATTGGCGGTGGCGTCGGGGTCGCTATATTCGGCCGGTTTTTGTAAGGACTGCGCGCCGATAAACGCGGCGAAATCTGAGTTTTTACGATAGACCAACGGCATAAAACCATTTTTTGCCAGCTCAGCTTCCCGGCGATCGCTAATGGCGATCTCCGTCGGGCATTTCATATCCACGCCGCCATCGTCGGTGGGGAAATTGTGGCATAATAAATTATCCACCGCGCCGCCGGATTCCACGCCGCGAATTGACGTGCACCAGCCATATTCCTTAAACGATCGGTTAATATTGACCGCCATGGCGTAAGCGGCGTTAATCCAAATAAACCCGGCATGGCCCTCACCCGCCGTCTGTTCAGTGAAATCAAAGGTATTTACCGGATTCTCCGGCGCGGCGTAGGGTAAACGGCCCAACAAGCGCGGCATGACCAGGCCGATGTAACGCGCGTCCTCGGACTCACGCAACGCGCGCCAAGCAGCGTATTCGGTATTCTGGAATATCTTGCTCAAATCCCGTGGATTGGACAGTTCCTGCCAGGTTTCCATCTGCATCACCCCAGGCGACGCACCGCTGATAAACGGGCAGTGGGCGGCGGCGGCAATCATCGACAGCTCGCCCAGCAGCTCCACGTCTTGCGGACTATGATCGAAATAATAATCCCCTACCAGACAGCCCAAAGGCTCGCCGCCGAACTGGCCATATTCCTCTTCATAAATGCGTTTGAAAATCGGACTTTGATCCCAGCTTGCCCCTTTATAACGTTTTAAGGTGCGGGCCAACTCCGCTTTGCTCAGATTCATTACCCGAATTTTCAGCATGTCACTGCTGTCGGTATTATTGACCAGGAAATGCAGCCCGCGCCAAGCCCCTTCCAACCGCTGGAAATCCGGATGATGAAGAATGCTATTGATTTGAAATGACATTTTTTGATCGATGGCGTAAACCAATCCCTGAATGGCGCCAAAAGCATCCTGCGTTGGCGGGAGGGGATGTTGCAATACCTGCCGCGCCAGCGTCTGTACCGCCTGCGCCACCGCGCAGCGGGCCTGTTCCGTCTTGGGCTTGAACCGCTCTTCCAGCAACAGTCTGATGTGCGGTAGACCGCGTTGACGCAGCGCTACATTTGAATCGGCGGCCGGCGCGGGTTCCGACGCCAACGGCGGCTCGGCCTCCCCGGAGTCACCCTGCTCGACTAATTCCAGCCCCAACGGCGCTCCGGCGAGATCGTTAAGCAATACCTGATCCTGCAGCAAAGCGGCAATCAGCTCCTCGGCTCCATGCTTGCCGTCCATATAAGAAAGCAAATTCGACAGTTGGATATGGGCATCAAGCAAAATATTCAGCGGTTCTACCTGACGCGCGACCGCATCCGGCAAAAAATCATCCATATGACTAAACGTCAGCGCTACCGGCAGTTCGCCCCGACCGCTTAAGGTGTCGTCCACCCTAAACGAGACGCCCGGTTGGAATGACTTCATGCGTTCGTTAAAGTTATCCGTATCGATATCGAGGAATTTGCGCTCATCAATGCGTACCAGGGGCTGCGCCGCGCTTTCGCCCAAATCCGCCAAAACGCCTAAAACAAACGGCAGCTGTACCGTCCGCTCCGCGCCATAAAGCTCCACCGCATAGTCAATTTGCACCCGCGGGGCGCGATTACGGGAAATAAATTTTTGTCCACTGTTTGAGGTTTTCATCTCGGTCTTGCTCTCCTTGATAGGCTGAATTATTCAGGCCTCTGCTGCTTATCTGTTTCGCAGCCAAAAAAATGCTCCAGTTGTCCTGCCGCATCCGGCGCCAAATTGCGGACAATCGCCATAAAGTCCTGACTCATCAAGCGTTGTATGCGCGTTATCATCAGCGGCGCGGGATGACTTAACTCGTAGCGGGTAAAATATTCTTTCACGCTCTCCAACGCGCAATAGGCCTCGTCGCGGGTGCGGACCTGCTGCTTGATCCAGGGCGCTTGACGGTCCGTCGGCGCGCTCGCCGGGACGGAAACCGGCATACCGCGTGATGCGTCGACATGACCCGTTATGGGTTGGTCCGCAGAGTCAGGGGGATCGCTACGCCGGCATAAGAGCGTCATGGCACTCAATAAATAGGGCATCTCGGGCTGTGCGGCGTCGCCTAAATGTTGATCAAGCAGCCGTCGAATCCGCTCCAGGGCCTCGCGGCTCTTGGCCAACCATGGCGACTGGGCGTCGAGACCAGATTGAACCTCGGCGGACAGCCGGGAGGCGCCGCCGGGATAGTCCCGCGCCGGCGCCTCCGCGCCCCCAAGAAAAAAGACTACCTCGGCAAAGGTCAGTCCGACGGCCTGCGCCGGCGAAAAACGGCTATTACGCAGCAGTTTGGCCAGCGTAAAGTTATCGCCCAGTTCGCGCAGCGCATTCACCCGCATAAAAGGGTCGGCCTCACCATCTTGAGACAGCGGCGGCAGCAGCGCGGGCCAAAACCGCGTCAGCGCTTCGCTGATTAACCACACCCCGTCGGCGTAACCCGGCAAACCCTTTAGCGCGGTCCAGGACTGGGCCAGCAAGAGCATCAGCCGCAAATCCTTGCTGCGCCCAAGCAAATCGGCCGCGCATTTTTCCACCTCACGCCAATCCGGTTCGGTCGCCGGGATGATGGTATCGCCAAACTGTTGTTCCGGTTTACCCCGCGCTAATTGGCATAAATGCATATAGGCCGGATCATACTCAAGGTTTTCACCACATGGCGCGTCGGCGCTTACCGGTCTAAGTAGTTGATCAATCGTCATGGCGTCTCCGTTGCCAACGCGCAGCTAAAGCCGGTGAGATTAAAGGGGTTTCGTACGCTATCCGGTATCACGTCAAGCGTGGCGGCATGCCCCTCAAGCTGGAAAGTAATGCGATGCGACAGGGGGTGCACCCCCCGCTGTTTTTTGCCACTGTCCAACAGCCGGTTTAAGGCCCAGGGCCCCTGCCGCTCTATGGATTTAACCGTCCCGTCGGCCAGCTTCATGGTCAAGCGCGCCTTGTCGCTTCGGCGCGGTCCCGGCCATACCAGACGATAATCGATCGGCTGGCCATGGTTGTAGCTGAGGGTTTGGCCATCGATATCCATCGACAGACTCAAGATTTTGTTATCCATAACCAGCGGGCGCAGCGTAAAAGAGAACGAGGGACGCACAGCGTCGGGCGGGAAAAACGCATCGCCGATCTGACGGGCATGGCGGAAGAAACCTAACATGGCATCCTCGCGCGGATGCTCATCGGTATGTACCCAGGGGAGAAAACGCCAATGGCTATCGCTGATAATCACCTTGTCCGCTAAATGACGCTGATAAAAAACCGCGGCAAGTCCCTGCTTTGGCGCAAACAAACGCGCAAGATCGTCAGGGCTCAGATCGTGGGCGCTCCCTGGCACAAGCGGATAGCGATGCTCAATGGCCAAGTGACAAAATTCACCAATATGGCTATCGAATTGTCGGCGCAGTTGCAGTAAGGCCTGGCGCTGACCATCATGGCCGGCGCCCTCGGCCAGGGCAAGGATCAGATTGCGCAGCGGCGCCGGTAAACGCAGCGCATCGGCTTTCAGGCTAAGCAGGACATCTCCCGGCGCGGCGTCATCGCCATTTTGCAGTTTAAGTAAGTAGCGATAAAGACTATCAAGCCGTTGCAGGACGTCGTCAAAAACAATCCTATCGTCCGACTCGTTTTGCACCCGCGCTAAATCAATCAAATCCCGATAATGGTCTCTTACCACTCGCTCAGGGGAGAATGTGCCGTCGGGGTCGGCGCTCGAATAAAATAGCGTATTCAGCATCCCGGTGGTCTGCTCGCTAAATCGGCGACCAAGACGCGGTAGCTTACCGGAGATATTTTCCGGCGGTGACAACGACAATATCTGGCTAAGGCCTACCACCAGCTTACGCAGCGGGGAACGATCGCCGGAGAGCACCCGTACACGGTTGACGCGCTGATTCAGGTCCAGCGCCTGCATCAGGCCAATATCATTGAGAAAAGTGTCCCACTGCAGAATAAAATCGTTCATATACCAATGTGTGACATTACTCACCACATCGTCATCCGCAGACTCGTCCACTCGGTTCAATACCCAGCGATCCTCATGCCGCAATTCGGTGATGGCGCCGGCGATCCGTTGTTGAAAGACCAGCCAGCCCGCCGGCGTATATAAGCCCGTAACCGGCTCATTAATGGCGATCCCGCTATTACGCACCAGTTCTTGCTCCGCCGACGCACCCGCCAAATCAACCAAACTGACCGGCTTAAAGGCGTGATCCTTGATCAACAATTGCTTCAAACGCTGGTAAACACGTTAGGCAACGGTTTTATGCTGGATAGCGCGCCGCGCCGCCTCGATTAATGCAGTGTCTTTTTCGTCGGGCGAGCGCAGCGGCTCGTGGTTAATCAAATGGGCTAAATGGCATTGCAACCGTTGGCGCCCGGCTTTATCCAGCCCCGCCATTCCAGACATGAGTGGTAGTGTCGAGGTGATCCAGCCCAGGAGAAAGTCGTCATGATAATGCGTCGGCTCATGCAACATGAGATAAGCCTTGAGCGCTTGATAGGTATAGTCCGTATCGTTCAGGTCCGCCCGGCTCAACGCGGCGGCGGTCTGCCCCGCTACCAGCGGCAGCAGCAGTCGCCTCAAGGCATGCTGGTAAACCACGTTGGCCGCACTCTCCATCGTGGAACCCCGGTACAGTCCCATTCGATAATCCAGCGGCGGGTGGCGTAGCGTAAATTTCTCGTCATGCGCCAGCAAACGTAGTTCGTCAAAAAAAGGCAGTAACTGGACTAAATCGACGGTTGGCGCACGTAATAAACTCGCGCTTGAGCTTTCCACCGATTGAACGCGGGTATGCAGTCCCGCCAGGTAAGTGCGATTGTTATGATAGCTGGCGATACAGTACCCCCCCGCCAGAAACAGCAAACAGAACAACACGCCACAGCCGGCAAAAAACAGCAGATGACGGCGGCACAAACCCCAATAGCGGCTCCCCGCTAAACCGCTCTCGGCAAAAATAATATTTTTGAATAAGGATTTTAAAAAATAGCTTTGCGGCGCGGGACCGTCGGTGTCCCGGTTCTCCTCGGTGGTATCCTGCGGCGTGAAGCGATAATCGAATACGTTATCCTTGCATACCGGCGCCAAAATCTTGCCGCGAGTGGTTTTCTGGTTGGCGCTGGTAAAAAATACCCACCGTAATGACAGCACCGGATCATACTGGGACGAAGCAAAAATCAAGGCGAGGTGGCGCTGCAATAGCGGTCGCAAGGCGGCAAAGGCTTGGGGAAAGACAAAACTTCTGGCCCGGCCGTAGGGATCATCTTCTACTAGCAACGTATCGCCCAGCGCGGCATTTAACCGCGCCTGCAAGCGGTCATAGGCCTGTTCGAAGGCGGCTTGCTGGCGTGATCCGGCGTCGGCGGTAGTATCCCAGGGAATGGACATACCCCAGGCCTGCTCCAGCATCGGCCCATCAAATTGGCTATAAAAATAGCTGAAACCCGCAAGATGATCGGCCTTGGTAATCATAATATACACAGGCAGCTCAATACCGAATCGACGGCGTAGCTCCAGCAGGCGCTTGCGCAGCAACACGGCATGGCGGTACTGCTCATCACGGCTGTCGTGGAGCAGCGCCTGGGCACTGATAGCCAGCACCACGCCGTTGAGAGGCTGCCTTGGGCGATACCCTTTGATTAAGCCGAGCAAGGTGAACCAGAGCGGATTACCCTGCGTCAAAAAGCGGCCGGAGGGACTAAGCAGTACGCCTTGCGGTGTAAAATACCAATCGCAATGATCCGGCGCTCGGTTTTCCCGTGCAAAACTTTCCGGTCGGGAAGCCGGATCGATAAAATCCAGCCCCGCGTTTTGCAGCGCTTTCGTTTTACCGCTATCGCTGCCACCGAGCACCAGATACCAGGGAATCTCATAGAGATTGCAACCAGAGATGCCCTTCAACCAGCGGTTTTCTCCGCCCAGCCGATCGCGATTAAACCGCCTTAGGCGGCGGCGGGCCTGTTTAAACCCCGCCACCAGCGAAACATCGCTCGGTTTACTCGGTATCCGCACGGCGTCGTCCGGTAACAACTGCCGGCGCAGATGACGCTGAAACCGTGCCTGCTGGAGGCTGGGAACCCACCGCAGCATTAACCACAGCAGCACCACCGCCACCATGGCCACCCGGCGTGACGCCTCCGAGTCCAACGGGTGTAATTCGCCTATGGCAATCAACGGACCCACCGTCCATATCGCCAGACAAAATCCGCTGATAGCCACCAAACGCCAAAATAAACCGCTGGCTATGATGGACGATAACATTTTTAACATGCGGAAGATTCCTGCTTCATGGCGCCACGCGGTCGGCCGGGTTGATACTGAATACCATGTCAATTCGCCGGTTGATCGCGCGATTTGTCGCCGTATCATTGGGCACCAAGGGTGGGGCGCCCACGGCGCTTTGCGTTATTATCCGGTTGGGATGCGTCAGTTCCTGGCGCAAAAGCCGGGCAACGCTTTCAGCCCGGGCCAGCGCCAGCGCGTGATTGGAGGGAAAATCGGCGGTGGCGATTTTTTGATCATCGCTATGGCCGCGCACGGTGATAGTCCCGGAGGTTAAGGAAAGTTGCCGGCCAATACGCCGCAAGATCGGATAATAGTCGGCATCTAACCGCGCCGAGGCGGAGCGGAAAAGATCGCCGCCGCACAGAGTAATAGTGACCTGATTAGCCACCGCATTGACGGTCATTTTTTTGCGGGCGATCTCCGACTCCACTGTCTGTAGCAACGTTGGCAAGGAGAAGGTATCCGTCGCCGGCAGTGCTCTGGGCAACGGCAGACTGAAAATACGCTTCGATACCCGATTGGCGATATTATCCAGTTGGGCATCCAGTCCGATGTAGAGGGCGCTTAATGAGATGACGCAGACCAGCGACCAGACCAACAGCCCGACGCGTCCACGAGGCGGCGGGCCGCTCGGCGCGGACACGGCCAGCGGCCCGCTTAATGGCTGCGGGTAATCACCGCGTAGCCGGCGGATTTGCTGCGCCAGGCGTTGGGTGATGATTTCCAGTCGATAGATACCGTTTTCCATCACCCGATAGCGACCACCAAATCCCAACAACAAGCAGAAATAGATCAATTCCAGCAGATTGATATTTCTCTCCGGCTGCTGTAACAACGTCTCCATCAATTGAAAAAACTGCTCACCGCCGCCCGATTCATTATGAAATGTTACCAGCAGCCCATCACCCGTCCAGATACTGCCTTTGCCCCATTCGGTTAACGCCGCGGCCTCATCCAACGACGTACACAGGCAATAGCGCGCGGCTTCGATGGTTTTATTTGCTAAACCCTGGCCTTGGCAGATTTTTTCGAAACGGCGTATTTCATTGATCATCCGTTGGCGCAACGCCGCCGGATCTTCCGGCGCGGGCGCATAGCGAAAATGTGAAATAGCGTTGAGCAGCGGATATGCCGCCATTAACAATAGGTTAGGTTGGCCCGCGCACCACGAGCCGGATTGTACAAGATCGATCATGCGCCTAGGCTGCCCAAGTTGGATTGGCGTCTTACGGCCCAAAAGGATATTTTTAGCGGGGCGAATTCGCCCGGGAGATAAAGAGCAAACGAACCCGTTTTAAGCAGTTGCTGCCATAATGCCCCACCACTCTCCAAGGCGAAGTAGCTGCACCCCTCCTGGAAAGGCAGTTGGCGTGGCGCCTGCGGCAAACGCAGCAAAGGGATACCGGGTAACTGTAGTTGCACCAGATCGCCTATTCGGCAAGCCGGCGCAATTTTTATTTGCGCCAAAAAACTCGCCAGCTGCGTCTCTGATTTGAGCTCAGCCGCCGCCACCAAAATGAAGTCAAACCGGTCGAGCATGTCGCGATCCGGCAGAGTGGTAACCTGCAAACCCGGCATTTGTTGTGCCAGCGGCAGCGCAATGGCGTTCTCTTCGAACACGATAAACAGGCCTTGGCGCAACGTCGCCATCAGGCTGTCAAAACTTTGGCCGATATCGCAATGATCATAGCGTGGTATCTCTCCCCCAAAGCTGTGCGGCGGCCGATAAACGGCCAGCTCCAGCGCAAAGGGCAGCCATTCGGCAAACAGCCGCTCGGGATGCACACGCGGCAACGCCAGTTGATGGTCTACCATAGCGCTGAACCGGTGAATCAAGGTTAATAGCATCAGTTCCGAGGCGTCCATATCCTTAACTTCTTCCCGCCGGGGTACATAGCGGCCAAACTGCTGGCGACGTTGACGCAGCAAACCCGCCAGTTCACGCATGTAACCCTCAAGGGATTGGCTGGCGCGGGTGTTCAATAACGGAGGGATATAGCCACCATCAAGCACGACGCAACCATCGCGATCCTTCTCCAGTACCCGCAGCGCGCCCATGGCAATCCACTCGCCGTTGAGCTCGTTTTCCGCCATAAGCCTCAGCCGCAGCTTGCCACACTGTACTTTTGCCCGCCCGATAGCCAAGGCGTTGGCATCGCCAACGTCTTTCTCAAAGGCCAGATGGCGAGCCAGGGAACCCGGCGCCTCGCTGAAAATCACCGACTCACGCCCGGCTCGTCGGGCGGGTAGCGCCAATACAATAACCGGCATGCCGTGATCGGCACGGATATCAAGCGGTGCCGGAGCTTCACCGGCATCCGTAAAATCAAACGCCGTGCCATCCGGCAAAATACCGCTGGCTTTTGCCAAGGCGACCTTACCCAATACCAGTAAACTTTCGTCCACCTTCAAGGACAAAAATCCCCAGTGAAAGCTCCCTGGCCGAAGGCTCCACGCATAAGCTTCCTGATATTCTTCCGCCTGCTGAAAATGGTGGGGACGCAGAAACATCCCCTCGGTCCACAACACCTTATGCGCATTGCTCATGAGCCACGCTCCTGACGTTCGGCGCCGGTCGAATGCGCACCTTGAGCGCTCAGCGTGGATGGCCGCTGAAAACCTGCCGGGGTTACCGGGATGACCCAAGACATGCCGGGATCGGGACTCGCCCACAGCGAGGTCCAAACCGAGGACGTTTTGGCGGGCGGCATGGGGAACAATAGCCGCCACGCTTTATCCTCAATCTGCTTATATTCAGCAAAGAGACCGACATAACGGACGCCTGGAGCAGGATCCAGAATAATAATTTTTTTATCTTCATTGGGGGTAATAAAGACTTCGTCTTTAACCAACAGCTGATCATCCAGCGCCTTATCCACATCGTTTTGCAGATTAAAATATTCCTCCGCCATAAAACGTGTTTTGCTGCTGAGTTGTACTACCGTGATTTTCAATGGTGATCCCTTATTAATAATCTGGCCGAAAGTCTCGAAAGCCAAGATATTATTTTCAAGCGGTTTGTGGTGTTTAGCCGCACAGCCAGAAATAAGGACAACCGTCGCCAGGATGGCGTAATGATACCGGTTAAAACGAGCACGCCGGTGCGGCAATAATGAAGGAGGCATAAAAATTCCTGTAATTTTATTAAGCGCGAGAAATATGACCTACCGACAGTTATATACCTAGCATCATGACTTTCAGCTGACTGGGAATTAACCGCATCCCCACCATGTTGGTATTGTTTTGCAAGCTTAGGCTAGTCACCCGGCTCGCGGGAGACCCTTTGATCAGCGTGGTAAATGCGCCGGTTAAATGGCGGGAAGTACCCATTACCGTCCCCGACAGGACGCCTAGGTTAACGCCGGCATTGTCGCCGACGCTGGAATAGGTCAGCGTTGACATATTATGCGCAGGCAAACCGGAAAACAGGACCTTGTAGGTATGGGGCGTCGCCATACACCCGAGAGCCATGTTGGGATAGGGAACCGGTACCGGCGCCGGGAGGGGCGTCAGGCAGACGTCGGGAAACGCCAAATCCATGCCGAATAATTGACAGTTCGCAAACATTTTCAGTTCCCAGTAATTACGTTAATCCAGGCGATATTTCTTGGCGACAGGCTATCAAATAAAACGGGAACCCCACTACGGCGTTTACCTGATTTTATGTTCAACAACTCAGGGAATATAAGGTATTACGCCGTTTCAACCGGAGATCTGAAATAGGTCGTCAGCCATAATCCTTTATTGATAAAGCGTCGCGGGCTAGGTGGGAAATAGTTCAGCCAATTTTATTGGTGAAGCGTTTATTTAAGCAACGCCCATCGCAGGCCCACGCCACGTTGGCCACGTATTCCAACAGTCATGATGCCGGGCTGTTATTTCCCCGCATCGAGCGAACTATTAAGCAAAGGGGAATTGGCCACTGGGGCAGGTTTCACCGGCATCGGGGAGATGGCGTTGGACAATAAAAAAAACAGCAAGTCATGATAACTTGCTGTTTTTTATCTTACCGGCCTTGTCCAAATATCCACGGACAAAACCTTTGGGGAATGTGGTCGGCGAGAGAGGATTCGAACCTCCGACCCACTGGTCCCAAACCAGTTGCGCTACCAAGCTGCGCTACCCGCCGTTACTGCTTCACTCTTTACCGGTTGTTCTTACCGTTTGTTTTTTACTACCACTACACAACAATGCGTTGCTGTGCTTGTATAACCTGACGACCTTTACATATGTGGTTGTGGTGCGAAGAGAGGGACTTGAACCCTCACGTCCGTTAAGACACTAACACCTGAAGCTAG
>JAATGH010000085.1 GCA_015654745.1 Enterobacterales bacterium | reverse complement strand
GGCGAGCTTGCCGGCGGAGCGGGGTAGGGTCTGGGCAGTCATGTGACACTCACTGTCGATCACGGGACGGGGCGGCTGCAAGGTGGTTGAAGCGGGCTACGCCAACGAGTGTTCCCCCGAGCAACTGGCGGCGGCGATTACCCCGCGAACGGCCGCGGTGCTGTATATCAAGTCTCATCATTGTGTTCAAAAAAGCATGTTAAGCGTGGAGCAGGCCGCCACGGTGGCACATCTTCACCAGCTACCGCTGATTGTCGACGCCGCCGCCGAAGAAGATTTAACGATCTATTATCGTCAGGGCGCCGACCTGGTGATCTACAGCGGCGCCAAGGCGTTGGAAGGGCCGACCAGCGGCTTGGTGATCGGTCGGCAGCAGCCGGTGGCCTGGGTAAAACGGCAGGGAAGCGGCATCGGCCGGGCAATGAAAATCGGCAAGGAAGGTATTCTTGGCCTGACCCAGGCAATTGAGAGCTACCTTGTGCGGGAGAAAGAGAGCGGGCGTGCGTTGGTGGAAAAAATGACGCCGTTTATCGCGCAGCTTAACGGTTTGGACGGTATAACCGCCCGCGAAGTATGGGACAGTGCGGGAAGGGATATTGCCCGTGCGGAAATCCATTTCGACGAGCCACGGTTCGGCATGACCACCGCCGCGATTGTCGCCGCGCTAAAGCAAGGCGATCCGGCCATCTACTTTCGGGGCTATAAAGCCAATGAAGGTATTATCGAGGTGGATGTGCGCAGCGTCAGCGCCGCACAGCTCAATACCATTTTTTTACGCATTAACGCGTTAGCCACAGGACCACGTTCATGAAATTAACGCCTAACTATTATCGCGATCGCGTCTGCCTGAATGTCCTGGCCGGGTCGAAGGAGAATGCTGTTGCTATCCATCAGGCGGCGGAAGGCCATGTGTTGGTAGGCGTTTTATCGAAGAATTATCCCGATGTGCCCAGCGCCATCGAGGATATGCTCGACTATGCCAAGCTCATCGATAATGCGCTTTCGGTGGGGTTGGGTGCCGGCGATCCTGGACAGTCCGAGATGGTCAGCCATATCGTCGGCGCGGTGCAGCCGCAACATGTGAACCAGGTATTCACCGGCGTCGGCGCCAGCCGGGCGCTGCTGGGGCAGCGCAGTACCCTGGTCAACGGGCTGGTTTCGCCCACCGGCCGCGTGGGGATGGTAAAAATTTCCACCGGCCCGCTGAGCGCCAAATCTCCCGATGGCATTGTCCCCATCGAGACCGCCATTGCCTTGCTTAAGGATATGGGCGGCAGTTCGATAAAATTCTTCCCCATGGGCGGCCTGGATCACCTGGACGAGTATCGGGCTATCGCGCAGGCCTGCGCGCGTTATGATTTTTATCTGGAACCCACCGGCGGCATCGATCTGGACAACTTTTCAACGATCCTGCAGATCGCGCTGGATGCCGGCGTGAAAAAGATCATTCCGCATATTTACAGCTCGATCATAGACAAGACCACCGGTAATACCCGTCCACAGGATGTGGCGCAGCTGTTGGCGATGGTTAAACAGCAGGTGCGATAACCCATGGTAAGATTCCCTAGTCAGCGATTAGCCAACTTATTTGACGCCTTAGTGGCGGAATCGCTGCCGCAGGAAGAGCTGGCTAGGCGGTTTAACGTATCGACCCGCACGGTAAGAGCCGATATCCACGACCTGAACGCCATTCTGACCGACTACGGCGCGCTGTTGGTGCTCAATCGAGGCAGCGGCTACCAGTTGAATATTCATGATGAACAGCGGTTTGCGACGTTGCGCCAACAGGCGCCGCGTCGTAATCGCACCCCTCGTTCCAGCGCCGAACGTATTCCGGCGTTGATGGTCCGTTTTCTGAATTCAGCGTATGCCTGCAAAATGGAGGATCTGGCCGATGAGTGGTACGTCAGTCGCGGTACTTTGCAAAGCGATATGAGTGAGGTCCGCGATCGTTTGGCCCGTTACGATCTGACTATTGAAACCAAGCCTCGTCACGGCATGAAATTATTCGGTAAAGAAGCGGCGATCCGTGTGTGCCTCACGGATATTATGTATACGGCGTCGCTGGATGAGCGCGATAGCTACCTGTTGGCCAGCGGAACGCTGCCGTTCGACATTCTGGCCCGTCTGACGCCCTCTTGGCATCAAAGCCTGGCTGGCGGCGTAAAATTGACCGACGAAGGGGAACACTACCTGGCCCTCTACTGTTCAGTGGCGATCAAACGTATCCAGGAAGGTTATCCGCTGCCGGAATTCACGATGGAGGACGTCGATGAGCAGATTAAAGCCACCTCGACGCAAATGGCCCGGCTGATTGAACCCTTAACCGGCAAAGGATTCTCGGTGGTTGAGCAGAATTACCTGCGTATTCATATTGCTGCCCGCCGAGTGCAGGACATCAATCCCTCGGCCATTAACGCCGACGATGACGAAACGCTGGTGGATTACCTTCTGAGCTATATCAATACTCATTATAACTATGATCTGCAGAATGACGGCCAGCTACGTGCCGATCTGCTGACCCATATCAAGACCATGATCACCCGGGTGCGTTATCAAATCACGATCCCTAATCCTCTCCTGGCCAATATTAAACAGCATTATCCCATGGCCTACGATGTGACGCTGGCGGCGGTGAACAGCTGGGGCAAATATACGCCTTATGTCATTAGCGAGAATGAAATCGGCTATTTGGTGTTGCATATCGGCGTTGGGCTGGAGCGTCATTATAATATTGGTTATCAGCGGCATCCCCAGGTCCTGCTGGTCTGTGACAGCGGGAACTCCACGGTACGTATGATTCAGGCGATGCTGGCGCGCAAATATCCACAAATTACCGTCACCCAGGTTATTTCGCTGCGCCAATATGAACAACTGACGGCACTGGAGGAAGATTTTGTTATTTCCACCGCCAGACTCATGGAGAAGAATAAGCCGGTAATGGTACTGGCGCCGTTTCCCAGCGACTACCAGCTTGAACAACTGGGCAAGCTGGTACTGGTGGATCGTACCCGGCCCTATATGCTGGAAAAGTTTTTCGACGAAAAACACTTTATGATAGTTCACCGGCCCATGACCCAGCAGACGCTGTTTAAACAGGTTTGCGCCCAGCTAAAGCGCGAAGGGGTAGTGGAGAAAGATTTTTATCCCTCGGTGGTGGAACGGGAGGCCATTGTCAGCACCATGCTGGGCGAGGGTATAGCGTTGCCCCACTCGCTTGGGCTGCTGGCGCAGCAGACGGTCATTTACACTATCCTGGCGCCTCAAGGGATCGCCTGGGGAGAGAATGAAACGGCCTATGTTGTTTTTCTGCTGGCGATCAACAAAACCGATTATGAAGAGGCGATGGCCATTTACGAGCTGTTCGTCACCTTTGTCCGTGAACGTTCTATGCCGCGCCTGCGCGACAGCGGCAGCTTCGCCGAGTTCAAGGCGGTGGCTATCGACAGCCTGAGCCGGGCATAATCAATCCTCGTCAAACCCGGCGTTGAACAGCTCGATGACCGCCGCCAGCGCTTGATCCTCGTCCGGTCCGGTGGCTTCCACTTCGATCACCCGTCCTTTGGACGAGTCGAGCATTAACAGGGCGATGACGCTGCTGGCTTCCGCTTCGGTGCCGCTGTCATTGCGCAACAGCACCTCGGCGTCAAAGCTTTGTACCAAATCGAACAGTTTCATCGCCGGCCGGGCATGCATACCGAGGCGATTCTTGATTTCCACCGATTGTTTTACCGTCATGATTTGCGCTTTTCCAACGTGCGGTGTCTAGACTGTACATTCTTGCCGCGCGAGCGGAAATAATCCGCCAACTGTTCGGCCACGTACACCGAGCGGTGCTTGCCGCCGGTACAGCCAATGGCCACGGTAAGATAGCTGCGGTTGTTGGTTTCCAGCATCGGCAACCATAATTCAAGATAGCTGCGGGTCTGGTAGATAAAATTATGCACTTCGGTATGGCGATCGAGAAACGCCATGACGGGTTTGTCCAGTCCGGTCATCGGCCGCAGTTTCGGGTCCCAGTGCGGGTTGGGCAGAAAGCGTACGTCGAACACGTAATCCGCATCAATCGGCAGCCCATGTTTATAGCCGAAAGATTCAAATACCATGGTTAACTCGCGCTCGCGTTTGCCTAACAGCCGGGTGCGCAGCATCTCAGCCAGCTCATGCACCGACATTTCGGACGTATCAATAATCAGATCGGCCCGGGAACGCAGCGGCTCCAGCAGTTCGTTCTCCTCGTCGATGGCGCTTTCCAACGACAGGTTTTTGCTCGATAACGGGTGCAGACGGCGCGTATCGCTGTAGCGGCGAATAAGGGTATTGCGTTCCGCATCAAGAAACAGCAACTGGGGTGAAAAGCATTCCGGCAGGCTGTCCATAGCATGTTCAAAAACTTCTGGTGATTCGGGCATATTGCGCACATCAATGCTGACCGCGGCGGAAATATTGCGATCGGCCAAGGTATTCGCCAGTTGCGGCAGTAAAACCACCGGCAGATTATCGACGCAATAAAAACCCATATCTTCCAGCGCGCGCAACGCAACCGATTTCCCTGAACCGGATCGACCGCTGACAATCATCAGTACCATGACGACTCCCCCTGGCATGTTTATTGACCCATTGGCGGCCACGTCTGTTCACGCGCCACTCCTTCCCCGGTATGGCGTCTAGCACCGATCATGCCCAGCCCGTGATACCCGTTATCCCTCTAACACGAAATCTACGGGGCGACAGACCCGGTGTCGGTATCCGTTTCCGTCATGATCGCATACAGCTCTTCATCGCTCTGGGCGGCGCGCAGTCGTCGGCATACCGTTTTATCGGCCAGACGCTTGGCCACCAGCGACAAGGTATGTAAATGGGTTTTACACTGCTCAGCCGGGACCAATAACGCAAACAGCAGGTCCACCGGTTGATTGTCTATCGCGTCAAAGGGGATGGGCTGCTCCAGCCGAATAAACACGCCTACGGCGCGCAGGGTGTCCTCCTCCAGCTTGCCATGTGGAATGGCTATCCCATTGCCGATGCCGGTACTCCCCATGCGTTCACGGGTAAGCACCGCGTCAAATACCACCTGTGGCGCCAGATTGAGCTGTTTGGCGGCCAGTTCACTAATAATTTCCAGTGCGCGTTTTTTGCTCTGGCAGTGAATGGAACCGCGGGTGCATTCAATGCTTAGCACCGTATTGATTTGCATAGCTGTATCGTTAGTCATTTCATTTCACTTAGGCGCTGTGTCACCTTTAAGACTCATCGGCCCGCCATACCCTTCATCCTTCGAGCGGCAGGTGCGTTGGCTGCGTTCTTTCACCCGAATCACTTACCT
>JAATGH010000447.1 GCA_015654745.1 Enterobacterales bacterium | reverse complement strand
TGAACAAATACGGCAACTTGACCAGAACCAAAATGGTGCAACTCAAAGCGCGGCCTGACGTATTCATTGGAACGGTCGATGGTGTCAATGGCGTATGGCAGCGGGTGAAGGCAAAGAAATTACGGAAAGGAAAGAAGCGGCGATTGCCACGGTCAGCGAACGGGACGCGGCGCGAACGCGGCACCAACCCGAACACGCTGCGGCTGCTTATCCGGTTCGGTAATGCATTATCGGTTCATGAGCATCTGGACTATATGACAACCGCCCAGACGATGGCTCAACAGTTGATGCCCGGCGAGATGAGCAAGGCGCTCGATGAGGCGATGAGAACGGCCAAGTGAAGATGAATGCACCGTGGTGGTGCGCATCACCATCAAATGATAACCATTCTCTTTTGGGTCCTTCCCCGAGGGTCTTATTTCACGGGCATTGCGCGCTGCGTTCTGCGTCTAGCAATGAAATTTTGAAATTTGGGTAACAACTCCGCCAGGGTAACAAAATGAACCAGTCCGATTTTGCCAAACTTCACAGCGTCAGCCGAAAGACGGTAACCGCCTGGAAGGCCCGTGGCTGGCTGGTTCTGGCGGGCGATGACATCGATGTCGAGGCGTCAAACGCCAATATTGAGCGATACCGGAAAACTGTTACCCGACCTGAGAAAAAAGCGGCAGGTAACACGCCAGGTAACAAACAGGGTAACAAGTCGGGTAACAACCGCAAAGGTAACAGATCGGGTAACAAGCTTGACGCCGATCGTGAAGAATCGCCGGCGCAAATCGCCGCCAGATTGGTAGCCGAGCAGGGGGCGACCATGTCGATGGATGCAGCTCGCACACTAAAGGAAAACTTTTTTGCCCTGCTGGCCAAGCTGGAATATGAGGAAAAATCCGGACAGCTTTTGCCCTACAAAAATATGATCGAGGCTGTAGGGATGGAGTACTCACGCATGCGGACCCGGCTGATTGCCATCGCGCCCGAGCATGGCCCCCGGCTGCGGGTATTAGCCTCAACCTCTAATGACGCTGAATTTGTCGCGGCGCTACAGGAGGTGGTTTACGAGGCGATGGAGGAGTTAAGCCTTGATACAAACAACGACCGAGGGGATAGCTAACCCGACCGCATGGCATAACTTTTCCGGCGAACTTCTCTTCCGCCGTACCAATATCAGACCGCCTGAGCCCCTCTCTTTGAGTGAGTGGGCCAATAGGCATGCCGTTCTGTCCAAAGAGACCAGCGCCCAAACCGGGCGGTTTCGCTCGTTTGCCTATCAGGACGGCATCATGGATGCTATTACCGACCCGGCGGTTACCCAGGTATCGGTAATGAAATCGGCCAGGGTGGGCTACACCAAGATTCTGGATCATGTGGTGGGGTATTACCTGTCGCATGACCCGTCACCCATCCTGGTTGTTCAGCCCCGCGTAGAGGATGCGGAAGATTACAGCAAAACCGAAATCGTTCCGATGCTCCGAGATACCCCTGTGTTATCGGAGATCACCGGCGACCCCAAGGCCAAGGATAGTAACCAGACCATCCTCAAAAAGCAGTTTATGAATGGCGCCAACCTCACGCTGGTAGGGGCAAACAGTCCCGGCGGTTTCCGGCGTATTACCTGTCGCATCATTCTGTTCGATGAAGTGGACGGCTACCCGGTGGCCGGTGCCGGCATGGATGGCGATCAGATAGCCTTGGGGGTGAAACGTTCCGAGACGTTCTGGAATCGAAAAATAGTCCTCGGTTCGACACCGACCGTCAAGGGCCTTAGCCGCATCGAAAAATCGTACAACGAAAGCGATCAGCGCAAATATTTCGTGCCCTGCCCGCAATGCGGGGAATTTCAGGTTCTGGAGTGGGGCGGACCGGATACGCCGTATGGCATCAAGTGGGAAAAGGACGAGAACGGCAACGGGTTGCCGGACACGGCTTACTACGTCTGCCGGCATACTGGATGTCTTATCCATCACAGCGATTTACCCGGCATGGTCAAGCGCGGTGAATGGCGCGCTACGGCCCCATTTCACGGGCATGCCGGATTTCATATCTGGTCAGGTTATAGCCTGCACACCAATGCCGCCTGGAAATATCTGGTGGCCGAGTGGCTGCGGGTGAAAGACGATCCGCTGATGCGCCAGACGTTCATCAATACCACCTTGGGCGAAACCTATGAGGACCGCGGAGAAAAGGCGCTCAGTGAGAAAAAACTGGCGGAGCGCTGCGAGGTCTACCCAGCCGAGGTGCCGGACGGCGTGGTCGCGATAACGTTCGGTATCGACACCCAAGACGGCCGGTTCGAGTTGGATGGGGTGGGCTGGGGACGCAACGAGGAAAGTTGGTCGATTGCTTATGATGTCATCGAGGGCGATTTGGAGACCGACGAACCCTGGCGCAGGTTGGACGCCTACCTGAAACAAATCTGGCGCCGGGCCGACGGCCGGGGTTTTACGATTATGGCGGCATGCATGGACTCCGGTGGCCACCACACGCAAAAGGTCTATGAGTTCTGCAAAGAACGCCTGGGGCGGCGTATCTGGGCAATCAAGGGTGAATCAGCCCGGGGCGGTAAACGCTCGCCGGTTTGGCCAACAAAGAAGCCTACTTCACGTACAAAATCACAGTTCCGCCCGATCATTCTGGGTGTTAATGCCGCGAAAGACTCCGTCCGTGCCCGGTTGCACATCGAGCCACCGAAGCCGGGACAACCGGCTGCCGGCTATATGCATTTCCCTGTTGAGCGTGATTTGAACTACTTCAGTCAACTGCTGGCGGAAAGGTCCGTGGTTAAAACCGCTGGCGGGCAGCGTTACCGAGTCTGGGAGCAATTGCCGGGTCGCGCCAACGAGGCCCTGGATTGCCGGGTTTACGCTTACGCCGCGCTATGCGGACTGCTCTATCTGGGGCTGAAACTGAATGTGATGGCGGACAATATCTCCGAACACCCTGATAAATTATTACCCGCGCCGGCGCAGCCGGAAGAAAAACAGAATTTGCAAATGCCCGGCGTGGTTATCACTGAACCTGACGCCGCGCCCCGTAAACGCCTGTCGCAACTTTTGCCATAAGGATTTCCATGTTTAATGCTAATTCCAGCCTGCTGGCGGGTATGACGACCGAACAGTTGCAGACAGCCCTGTCCAATGCTCAGCAAGCTTATTTAGAGCTGACATCCGGTGCGAAAGGGGTGTCATTTTCATATTCTCAGGGAGACGGTAATCGGTCCGTGACCTACACGCCCACCACTATGGCCCAACTGATGTCCCTGATTCAGCTGCTACAGG
>JAATGH010000033.1 GCA_015654745.1 Enterobacterales bacterium | reverse complement strand
CAATTCTAACAGCGTGGGCAAACGTTTGCGAGTAGTGTCGTCAAACCCTGCGGCTTTTGTTGCGCCGGATGTATTTGCGCATAGCGTTGATCAAGATCATCTATTTTCATAGGGCTTGGTCAAAAAAAGGGGTTATAATCTCGCGATTTTTTTGACCGTTCAACGCTACTTGGGAGAATATTGATGAAGATCGTTGAGGTAAAACACCCGCTCGTCAAGCATAAATTAGGCTTAATGCGTGAAAATGATATCAGCACCAAACGTTTTCGTGAATTGGCCTCCGAAGTGGGGAGTTTGCTGACCTATGTAGCCACCGCCGATTTGGAAACTGAAAAAGTCACTATCGAAGGCTGGTGTGGTCCGGTGGAAATTGAACAGATTAAGGGTAAGAAAATTACGGTGGTGCCGATATTGCGCGCCGGGTTGGGCATGATGGACGGGGTGTTGGAAAATGTACCCAGTGCGCGCATTAGCGTGGTCGGCATGTATCGCGATGAAACAACTCTGGAACCCGTACCCTATTTCCAGAAATTGGTGTCTAACATTGACGAGCGTATGGCGTTGGTGGTCGACCCCATGCTAGCCACCGGCGGTTCAATGATCGCGACTATCGATTTACTGAAAAAAGCAGGTTGTAAAAGCATCAAGGTGCTGGTATTGGTCGCCGCTCCCGAAGGTATCGCCGCCCTGGGAAAAGCTCATCCCGACGTGGAACTCTATACCGCGGCCATTGATCAGGGCCTGAATGAGCATGGCTATATCATGCCCGGGCTGGGTGACGCCGGCGATAAGATATTCGGTACCAAATAAAAACAAGCCGGCCAGCGGGTCGGTTTTTTTTTGATGATGTTTTTGAGGAATTAGACATGACCCGTCGTGCCATTGGTGTTGATGAGCGCCCCCCCCTATTACAAACCATTCCGCTAAGTTTCCAACACCTGTTCGCCATGTTCGGCGCCACGGTGCTGGTGCCGATCCTGTTTAAAATTAATCCGTCTACGGTATTGTTATTCAACGGCATCGGTACGCTGCTGTATTTGTTTATTTGCAAAGGCAAGATCCCGGCTTACTTGGGTTCCAGCTTTGCCTTTATTTCGCCGGTGCTGCTGCTGTTGCCGCTGGGATATGAGGTGGCGCTAGGGGGCTTTATCGCGTGCGGCGTGCTCTTTTGTCTGGTGGCGTTAATCATTAAAGTTGCCGGGAATGGCTGGATCAACGTGGTATTCCCTCCGGCCGCCATGGGCGCGATTGTTTCGGTCATCGGTCTTGAACTGGCGGGCGTCGCCGCTAATATGGCGGGGCTGCTGCCGACGGAAGGGGCGCCGGTGGCCAATTCCACGATTATCATTTCTTTGGTCACCTTGGCGGTGACGGTGCTGGGGTCGGTGGTATTCCGTGGTTTTCTCGCCATTATCCCTATTCTGATCGGCGTACTGGTCGGTTATGCCCTGGCGTGCGCCATGGGGGTGGTAGACTTATCGCCGATCGTGGCCGCCCATTGGTTTGCGCTGCCGACGTTTTATACCCCGCGCTTTGAATGGGTAGCGATCTTGACCATCCTGCCCGCCGCCCTGGTGGTCATTGCCGAGCATGTTGGACATTTAGTGGTGACGGCCAATATTGTTAAAAGGGACCTGCTGCGCGATCCGGGCTTACACCGTTCATTGTTTGCCAACGGTGTTTCCACGATTTTATCAGGTTGTTTCGGCTCCACGCCGAACACCACCTATGGGGAAAATATCGGGGTCATGGCCATCACCAAGGTATATAGCACCTGGGTCATCGGCGGTGCCGCGATCCTGGCGATTTTATTATCATGCGTCGGAAAGCTGGCCGCGGCCATCCAGGCGGTGCCGGTGCCGGTAATGGGGGGGGTCTCGCTGCTGCTGTACGGCGTTATCGCCGCATCGGGCATCCGGGTGCTTATTGAATCAAAAGTGGACTACAATAAGCCGCAAAATCTGATTCTGACCTCGGTTATCCTGATTATTGGCGTCAGCGGCGCGAAAATTCATATTGGCGCCGCCGAATTAAAAGGGATGGCGCTGGCTACCGTGGTGGGCATCGGCTTGAGCCTGCTGTTTAAGCTGATCACATGGGTGCGTGGTGAAGAGATGATTATCGATGCCGAACCGTCGGTAGTCGCCGAGGTAAAAAACCGTTAATCCGCTGTGACCGCTACCTGGTGACCGGCAGATTTTGTTAATGACAAATCTGCCGGTCACCGGATAGCTATGCGTTTAAAGCGCGCCCTTGGCCATCGAAACCGAAATAACAACCGGGAGTGGCCGTGGGGTGCGTCAAACGATCAAATCGCATTCACTGATATAATCCTTCATGCATTTTATAATTTCATTTATCAGCATTTCATAAAGACTCTTCATCGTGTCGCCATTACGCAAGATAAAGGCAACCGTGCGCTTGGGCTCGGGGTTATGACATTTCAGATAGCGTATATTGTCATTTTTATTGCCATCCAACGCGGCCAGCAGAGGTACAAACGTAATGCCCTTGCCAAAGGCAACCATACTCCTTAAGGTTTCAAGGTTGGTTGCCATGAAACGGGTATCTTCTTCCGCGTCGAATTGATAGCAGTAACGCATTACCTGCCAGCGCAGGCAATTACCTTGGTCAAGCATGAGTACTTTCTGACCCCTAAGCTTATCCATCTGGAAGGGCAGGGATTGGGCAAAGGGATGTTCCAGCGGCACGGCTAATCGCAAGGGTTCATCAAACAGCGGAATTTCAACATAGGGACCGGTTTCTCTCACCATCGGCATTATTGCGCATTCGATTTTTCCGCTTTCCAGCATCTGCAGCAGTTGATGGGTGTGCGCTTCGTGCAGATACAGATCGGTTTCCGGAAACTTCTGACAGATAATGGGCGATATATGCGGTATCAAATAAGGCGCTAAGGTAGGGATGATACCAATATGTAACGGGCCGCTGAGAATATTTTTTTGAGAAATAGCCATACTCTTTAGAGTATCAAGTTCACGCAATACTGCCCTGGTCTGTTCAACCAGCTGCAGGCCATTATAAGTAAATCTGACCTTTCTGGTGGTACGTTCTAGTAACTTTAGGCCGAGTTCGCCTTCAAGCTTACTGAGCTGAGCACTTAAAGTAGGCTGGCTGACATTGCATGCCTCCGCCGCACGCTGAAAATGGCGGTGCTCCGCCAACGCGACTAAATACTCCAAATCTCGAATGTTCATTGTACTCTCCGGTTTGCCGCAAGGCATAAAAAAGAAATTTTGGGTACTGATTTCTTTATGCTGATGCGCCAGGTAGCCATTTTTTATAATTAAGAGAAATGCAAATTAACGATAAAAAAGAAACAATCCTTTTACAATTCTGACATTATGATGTCCATTTTGTTATCAAAATGATAAGTAACATCAGAGTAATTTATCCTCATTAATCATGTCCCAAATAAAATTTGGCGAGCGGATAATCATTTAAAAATGCTGTGTGCCATTAGTATTAAGTATCCTAATGCAAATTTATTATAATCTTTGTAAGGATTTTAACATCATATATATTTAAATGTATTTTGTAACCGATGGTATTTTAAAAGTTTTTCCTGCCAAGGCAGGATACTTAAGTAATACGCGTCGGTGTAAAAAATATTACGTCTTTTTCGCATAAAAAGATAATAGATGTAAACTCGCAGAATAATAATCTTCCTTAGGTGAAATATCATCAGTTAAATTGTTTTGTTTATTGATAACCAGATCGCGTATTGCGCTCATGCCGGGATTTAAATAATAAGAAGCAGTATCATTACTGATAACATTGATCCAGGCAGGGGTGGCATCATGCGCCTGACCTTGCCAATATTTGACGAAGGGAGCGAGATCGCCGGCATCCGCACCGTACCAAGCTAAATAAAGAGGAATGCGTACCGCGTCGAAACTAAAACGCTCTGGCCATCCCGTCGCGGGTTCCATCGCGCCGGATTGATTCAATGTCACCCAATCCGTTGGCAGACCATAAGAACCAAACTGCATATTCTTAAGCAAATAAATGCTGTCCGTTGCAAGTTTATTCCAAATTTGTTGATGATTCCTTTCAAAAAACATTTTCCATGCGGGGAAAATGAAATAGGATGGATTAAGTATTATGTAGCTATTTTTATCGAAACCTTCCCTACCGGGCAACATCAGCGTGCGTCCAGAAAAGGTGACAATCACTTGGTTAATTAACGCATCCTGGATGTCGGTAGACACGTTGATGTATTCTTGACGATGCCACTTTTCTCCGGCTAATAGTAATGCCCATGCGATAAGCGTATCGCCATCAGATGCGGTATTTTTATCGGCAACCTTAACCACGGCATTGGGATCGTAACGCCATGAAAATAATCCCACATCCGCGCGGTATAGATTTTTATTCGTCCAGTTCCAAATGGCGTCAAACGCTGTGGCATCATCATTGAATACGGCGAATAACATACCATATCCCTGTCCCTCGGAGTGGCTTATTCCATGATTCCCCGTATCGACTATTCTGCCATCCGGCTGAACAAATGCGGTCTTAAACTCCAACCACCCCCGATCGGCAGCGGTTGTCGGCGACGAGGCTAAAGACAAAACCATAGCGGCTAGCATCATATAAAAAAACAATCTTCCGCGCATGATATCTCCACCCAATATAGATCTTAGCTAAATGGAGGATATTAATATAGGTTAATACCTCCAGTATAAATGCGTGTTTTATGCGGGTCGCACCGCGATATTACCAAATAAAATGTTTGACATGGCCTAATAGACTTCTTGCGCTAGCAAATCATTTTTTAACCACCGGCTAAACTCGGTTCCTAGAACATTATGACGCATGCCATATTCCACAAACGCTTTCAGATACCCGATTTTATCTCCACAGTCATGGGATCTACCGAGCATATAGTAACTCTCCACCGGGCTGCGGTTCATGAGGAAGCTGATGGCGTCGGTTAGCTGGATTTCATTTCCCGCGCCGACCGGTGTATTTTTCAATAGCGGCCAAATGTCGGCTGAGAGCACATACCGGCCCACCACCGCCAGGTTCGATGGTGCTTCTTCCCGCGAAGGTTTTTCAATAATGCCGGTTATGGGGATACTGGTGCCGGCAACCTGCCGGCCAGTTCCGCAGTCTACAATGCCATAGGAGGAGACCGCTTCCTTTGGTACCTGCTCAACCATAACCTGGCTGATTCCGGTCGCCGTAAAACGGGCGATCATCGCGCTGAGGTTGTCTTTGTTGAAATCGCAAGATAGATTATCAATAAGGACATCAGGTAAAATAACGATAACATCATCATCACCCACCAACGGGTAGGCGGCAAGAATGGCGTGGCCGAGTCCTTTGGAATGGCCTTGCCTTACGTGCATAATCTTCATATCCGCTGGGCAGATGGATCTTATTTCATCCAGTAACTGCCTTTTAACCCGGCTTTCCAAAATGGATTCAAGTTCAAAAGACGTATCAAAATGATTTTCTATTGCGTTTTTTGACGAATGAGTGACGAGAATGATTTCCCTAATACCCGACGCATAGCACTCCTCCACTATATATTGAATCAATGGCTTATCCACTATCGGCAACATCTCTTTTGGTATCGCCTTGGTTGCGGGTAACATCCTCGTTCCCAATCCCGCAACCGGGATAACAGCTTTCAACATGTGATATACCCCTTAATGGTCCTGCTAATAAATAAATGACAGAAACAGCTGTGTCGAAGAAAAATAAATCGAATGACATGATTCATGTTAAAAAATAGAAGCTATAATGTTGCTGTGTAATTGATAATTATTTCCCCCGGCATTTTTTATATTGTACAAAGATAAGTCGGCTTTTTTCATCAACTCTGGAAGCTTAAGTCCATGAATAGGGTAGGTGGCAATACCCATGCTAATGGAGATAGAATGTTTTCCGGCAACATCTTTAAGCTTAAATGGCCGGGTGACGATATTCATCATCTGGTTCAATAAAATAGTCAAGCTGTGTTCATCATAGATATTGGTGAATAGTAAAATGAACTCATCGCCACCCAGTCGACCCAATACCGCTCTGCCTTTGGTCAGCGCCGTGATTCTCGCGGTCAATAGTTGTAGTACCGCATCTCCAGAAGCATGGCCGTAGGTATCATTAATTAACTTGAAATTATCTATATCAAAAATCGCTAAATAAAAATTTTTTTGATAATTACGTATTTCTTTAATGAAATTGCTAAATTTATCATAAAACCCTTGACGATTTAACACTTTCGTCATCGCATCATAATAACTTTGCTGATGCAATTTTTCCCGGTCGCGCACCTGCCGGGTAACATTGATTCGTACCGTGACAAAGGATCGTACCGCGCCCGAAGCTGCGATCTGGGGAATGATGGTGATATCTTCCCAATATAACAAGCCGTCTTTATTTTTATTGCAGACTTCGTTTCGCCAGATTTTCCCGGCGTTTATCGTTAGCATCATTTCGCTAAAAAATTTGGCGTCGTGGATTCCGGAAGAAAGGAGTTTATGTGTCTTGCCAATCAGCTCACTTTCGGCATAGCCGGACGTTTTACAAAAAAGCTTATTGACATATAAAATAACGCCTTGAGCATCGGTAATCGAGACCATTACAGCCTGATCTAATAAAACTTTGATTGATGACAGCTTCGGCTTATCTTTGGTATCAGCTATTTCTTTAAACATCTTATCCCTCGACCATGATGAAATGCGGGTTCCTGGTTAAATCATACTTCCGGACAGAGCGTTAGCCTTGGTTGGCATAGCGAAATAATAAGACATCCTGTGTATTTCGTTCTTCCCAAATTACCGGAAGTTTTCCATCGCCGCCCTGTGAAACCAGCCATTGGGAGTAAGCGCCTTCAAGTATGCAGGCGCTGGCCAGTCGCCATTTAGGTTCATCGTTGCGTTTCGGCGCATGGGGCCAGGCGCAATGCGCCAGGATGAGCTCCGTTTGGGCCGGGGCAATTCTCACAAAACCCCAGTTGAAGTAGCTCAGCTTGGCATTAAGATTACCCTCAAGTTCATGCACGGTCTTACTGCTACCGATGGGATGAAGTTGCGCGAGGCTTTTGCCTATATTTCTTAGGCTGGCAATGCCCTGGTCGGTACCATTACCAGCCAGGCATTGATTGAAAAATAGATGCACCAAATCATGCCAGCCGGCTTGAAAGTCTTTTTGCAGACAATCGGAAATTTCATAGGACATTAGGATAGTCTCTGTTCTGATTATTTTTGATTGATATACCATTTCATGGTAATTCCAGCGACGCCCTCTGAATAATCACCAAAGGTGTTATACCCGAGATTCGCGTCGATGGTCGTATTGTCATTGAGCTGATATTTTGCATCTAAGCCGGCAGTATAATTAACGCCGCTTTTGGCCGATGATTTATAAACGGCATCAATTTGGTCATCCGTGCCGGCATAGGTTGCAAGGTTCGTCTGTAATGCAGTATGGCCCGGAAAATAATCGCTTTGGTCTTGATTGTAGGACTGAAAACCGATAGCGGCATTTAAGGCCAGGGTTAATTTTTCGTACGTTTTAGTCAACGTCACCGGTAGCGATATGCTGATATAATCTTGCGGACTGAAGTAGCCGCCTTGTCCAAGGCTAAACTGGCTCAGATTTTTAGCAAAGTTCATGTAGCTGATATCTATGCCGGTTTTAAGCTCGGTATCCGCAGTACGATAAGGACGGATATACAAACCCGCTGAAGCGGTCACCTCGTTGTTCGTAGGAATGTTTTCGCCGGTATAATCATAATATCCCACCCCGCCGTACATACCGACGCTACCGTCATCATAAGCGTACTGTACCGCGCCGCCATTTTTGGTCACGGCGCCCCAGCGTTCACCCGTGGTTTTATCCGTCGCCCCGACGTAGGAAAGCAAGCTATCCTTCACGCCGCGCCGTTCAGCTTTAAAATCAATATTGCTAAATTCCGTAAGTTTAGGCTGCCATTCCAAACCACCGACCCATGACGCATTGGCTTGACCAAGCATCGTCGAGCCGACATCCATTGCATAATTGTCATCAGACCAGCGAATGTCGGTTTCCATCCCATTGACCATGCGCGAGTCAGCCGCGTCCGCGTTAGCGCTGGCCGCCGCGGTAGTGGTGATGCCCGCCGCGGCGCGGCGTTCCGCATGGATCAGCTGACCCGTGCCAAAGCCGTTGGCGGTCAGGCTTGACAAGCCACCGGTCGCCTCTGAGGTGGGCGTTAACGTCACCTGCAGACGTCCGGTTTCGCCTGGGACAATTGACAGGGTGAGTGGCGCGGTAACTTCCGTTAACTGGCTGGTGCCCGGATCGCCGTTGCGATGACGTACCGCAATGCCGGCCTGCACCCAACTGGCGGTTTTATCCTGCAGGTCGCTGAGCATATGATCGATCGCCTGGCCGGTACGGTTATCCGCACTGACCAAACCACCGGCGGTCGATGCATGGGGATCGGCAGCGTTATCGATGGCCGCGATGCCGGTAACGCCCGCGGAAGAGGAGAGGGCCGTTATCGCGCCGGTGCCGTCGGTTCCCTGTAGCCGCCACTTGGCCGTTCGCAGTAAGGCCAGGGCTTGCTGTGGTTTACCTGCGGCTTGCGCCACCCGGGCGGAGAGCAATAAGTAATCGGGTTTGCGGCTGGGTGTCAGCCCGGCAAGCAGGCGCTGGGCCGCGGCAGCGTTATTTTCCGCCAGTGCGGCGTTGATTGCCCCCTCGATTGCCTGCTGATTTTGCGGATTACGCCGCAATAAGAAAGCATAAATTTCGTCCGCTTTGCTATACATATGATCCGACAAATACACCCTGCCCATGGCCAGAAGAAGATCCTCATTTTTCGGATCATCGTGCAATGCGGTCATCAAGAGGTCATAAGCCGCGCCGATATTGCCCTGTTCCCGCAATTTATCCGCCTGGGGGATGACGCTTCCCGAGCGCACTTTAGCGATTTCCTCGGGGGTACTTTGACTTTGCAACGACGGATCGTTAAGTATCGCCTGCGCTTCGGCAAATAAACCCGCCTGGTTCAGCACCCCGGCTTGGGCGGCATATTCACCTACCGAACCATGCAAACCTTTGGCGGTATTAAGTCGCACCAATCGCACCGCGGTGGCGCTATCGCCAGCCTGCATGATCTTTTGCGCTAAATTTCCCAAATCGGCAGGGTTTTCCGGCGGATTTGCCGTCATCAAATGCAAGGTGTTCAGCGCCGCGACCGAATTTCCTTGGCGAATAAATCCGTCGGCAATGGCGAGTTGCCGATTAAAACGCACTCGCTCGTTGAGGGCCCTCATCTCCGGCGTCTGTTCCCCGGGATGTATCCGGGTCAATAGTGCCTGGGCGGTAGACCAGTTGCCGGTCTCAGCCGCATAGAGCGCGGAAGCGTATAAGGTATTGGCGGAAACGCTTTGTTTCTGAATAGCTTGATCCATGAGCGATGTCGCCCTGGCGTTTTGGCCTTGCGCCGTCAGTAAACGAGCCAAATCCAGCCTGAGCCAAATATTGTCGGGATACTGATTTATACCTCGTTGCAGGATTTCCATGGCCTGCGCCCCATTTCCTTGCTGTAAGGCTTGAGCGGCGGCTTGACGTAACGGTGTAGAACCATCCTGTTGGTTGTATTTTGCGCGCAAAGGCGCGGGTAATGTTCTGAGCACCTGCGCCGCCTCTTGGGTTTTATGCTGCTGCTGCAATACAAAAAACAGTCCCGATCTGATCGCCGTATCTTGTGGCCTTTGTCGATCCATCTGTCGATAAAGATCTTCCGCACCGGCAAGATTGCCGGTGCGTCGCATCATATCGGCCTTAAACATATTCAGGGCCAAGCCCTTGGCATCACGTTCATCGGGCAGCGATGAAACCAGTGCCAGGGCGGCGGCGGGATTACCGTTGCGCGCCAGGATCTTCCCTTGATTCAGCAGACCATAAAAATGAGCGTCGTCCGCAAGCTGCTGCCATTGGGCACTGTTTTTCCCGCCGGCATCGACCGCGAGACGCAAATTTTTCGCGGCATCCTCAAACTGCCCGCTACGCATCGCCACCAGTCCCAGCCCCGCCAGCGCGTCGCCATCCTTCGGAGTGGCGCCGAGCACCTTTTGGAACGAGGCTTTGGCCTCGGCCAGTTGGCCGTGGTTCAGGGCTTCAAAGGCTCGGCCTTTTTCACTGCCGCCTATGCCGTCGCGATAATGGGCCATGATTTGGGTATCGGCCGGATGACGTTGGGCATATGCGGAATAGAGTGGCAAATCTCCCGGCTGCGGTTCATACCAGAGCAGGGCTTGCTGCAATGCGGCATCGGCTTCTTTGTCCGCCGCGCCCATATCGGCAAGCATTTTAATACCTTCGCGCCGGGTAGGGGCCTGGTACGTAAGCGTTTTGGCCAGGGCGAGGCGCGCCGGTCCATCATTAGGCCGGATATGCGCTTGTTGACGCAATCCGGCGATGGCCTCCGGCAGGCTGTCGCGATCGCCGGCCATCGTGAGGTAATATTCATCGGCCAGGCTATCTGCAGGCTGACCATTATTAAATATCCGCCGATACGCCGCCAAGGCTTCCTTAACCTTGCCTTGTTTAGCCAAATCCCTCGCCATCGACAGCTCCGTTGGGGAGATGGCCAACATGACCTCCTCGCCATGCAAAGAGGCCAGCCGCGGGTCGTCTGGCGCAATGGCAATGATTTTCTGCCGCCACGAGTCCGCTTGGGATTTATGTCCGCTTTGTAACTCATACAGCGCCATGAGATAGAGCGCATCAATATTATTAGGGTCAACTTTTAATATTTTTTTCAATGCGGCGGCCGCTAAATCGTCATGGGCTTTGGCATGCCAATATCCCGCCTGATCCAACAATGTCTTGATGGCCGGATCGCTTTCAGCGGCCACGGAAAAACTGATGCCAAATATACAAAAAACGATAAAGGTATTACTTATTTTTTTAGTGATCATGGCGTTCAAAATTCCAATTATCATCAAATTTAAATAAAAGATTATCTTCAGCTTTTGCCATTTTTAAATAAACGTTTTGTCAAGTTAATGATAAGTTTGGAATAGAACCATCGGCCGATGATGATTGCAACGCCCAGGCATAACAATGATAACGCCAATACATGTTGCCTGGCATACCAAAAGATCTTCATATAGTCCGGGAGATCGCCGGAAGCAAACTGGGGCCCGACGCTAAAACTTTTGACTTTATGGTCATCGCTAATAATTGAGATATCACCCCGAATATTGGCATTGATAGTCGGTGATTTTAGATCGTCATACAGTTTAGCCAATTGGTCACTATCGCTGGCGGTGGCAACGACTACGACACGATCTTTTTTTGCACCTGACTGAAAGCTGAGAAAACCCCGCCAGGACGTTAACGACGCCAGATACCGCCTGGCGGCGTCATGGCCCAATTGCCAGTCGCCTTGGGCATATGATATCAGCCGGTCGCGCAATTCCGGATTACGGATATCCAGCCCGGAAGCATTAGGATAAAATGGACTACCTTGCAAAATATCCTGCATAAAATCAGCTTGTTGCATGGTGCCAATCGCAATGATGTCGGCGTCGGAAAAACGTGACTTATCCTGTAGCTCGCTGAGATTACCGAAAATGACCCGCGCGAGGGCAATCGGGATGCCGGTGGCATTGCCCGCTCGGGCTGCGAAGAATAATACCGTTTCCAGTTCAGGTACGGTCGGGACCGCCGGGAGTACGAAATATGTTTGTGAAAAGTCGGCGCTCCTGGAGAAAGGAAAAGACGCGCCAATAAAATAGGACAAGTTTGGCAACTGGGCAAAATGATAACTGTGGCTCAGATCGATGGTCGAATCCGGGTCGATCTGGCTTTTAATATTACTGGCATGCAAAAACTGACAGTTATCCCCGGCGATAGTTTTGATGGAAAAGTACAAACCTAATTGATTATCGCCGTAAATACGTGAGGGATCGATATTAACTGTGGCCTGTTCCTGCCGATTATCGATACCCAATAGGTGCCCGACGTTTTCCACTATTCCTTTTCTGTTAACCGGCAAATCTTGTATAAATCGTCCGTTCATTGAAACGCTCAGATGGGAGTTTTTTTCATCCATCCAGCTGGCTACGGGGAAACGGTAAGATAAGGTTAACGGAATGGTTTGTCCGTCCCACATAAAAAGGTCTGGGGATGCACGGAACGCAATATGATTTTCGCCATGATAGACACCATTGGCCACCAGCGCGTCGGAATTACCTGCCAGTGAGCGCAATAAGGTCGGTTTGACAATTGATATCCAGCGCGGGGCATCATAGGGTTGGCGTGGGATGATTTTTCTCGGTTCAACCCGAAGATTATCTTCTTTTGGTAACGGCCCGGTCACTAACCGCAGAGCAGCCTGACGCAATTCCGCTTCGTTTTTACCGCTAATAATGATGAGCTTATAAGCCGAATTGCGCGGATTGTCTATAATCTGCAAACCCGGTCCATTCAGATCGGGAATCAGCACGTCGCCAATACGTTCGCCCGGTTGGCCAAAGAGAAAGCCATTTTTCTCGGGCAACTGGTTTAATAAAACGTTAAACCGGGTGCCACGGTAGCCGGACAGCGCGCCGAGCCAAGAGGAGATGATCGCTGATGCGCCAACGGCGGCCGGGGGAGGCGTGGCGCTAAAGGCCATTGGCAGGATGGGTTCATTCATCTGCTGGCTTTCAAAAAACGGCTTGGGGAAGTTGGCCAAACTTCTGCCGGTATCCAGCCAAAGCCCCGTATATTCAAATGATGATGACGGGAGAATGCGCACTTTAAACGATTTCGGCAGATTATTGACGCAGGAAAGGCCTTCACCGGTCATATCGTTGCCGTTAGTGATGTTAAAGCTTAAGTTGTTGATATCCGTAATCATTGATGCCGGGATATCCATAGCGTAAGCATCCCCCCCTGGCCCGGTTTTATTTAACGGCAGCGAGCCGAGAGGTTGGCCGTTTAGCATCAGCTGTAGATTATAGTTTTCAGCGGCGGGTTCGGTATTCGTGCGCAGTACAATGGTCATTTTCGAACCGGTGACCGCTAAATCATGGGGAACCGTGAATACGACACCGGATTGTAATTGTGCTCCGCTCAAGGTAAAACCCTCAGCCGCGCCCATGTCATTTAGCGTAATGCGGTTTTGCGTTTGTAATCCCCCCTGTGCCGTAAGTAGGGGGGCGGCAGGATCGGCGACGCTGGCCGCGTCGAGCTGTGGCACGGGCCGCGGCAGCGCGGGCGGCGCGGAGGTGATCTCACCGGTGCCAGCATCACCGTCGGCGTTCGATTCACCCAGGGCGGGTTGGCTGGCCAGCCCCAAGGAAGCGAGGGTAAAAATCAATAAGGGCCAAAGCGAAAAATTGCTCATTACCGCGTTTCTTCCGATTGTTTGATGATGGCTAATTTGTGTTTTACACCGGTAGGTCGCTTAAGCCGGCCAAAAAATAATTCATAAACACAGCGCAGGATCGCGAGAAAAGAACGCAGCGGCTTATCCGCGGGAGGTGGCTCGCTGACCCAAGTGTCCGCGCGGGTTAACGCAATGCGCACCAGCAGCCGCCGCTGATTCAATGTGTAATCGTCGAATTCGATGCGGGCTTCTCCGAGTCCGATTCCAGCGGCGCGCACCGGGAGATCCAACCGATCCTTACCAACCACCAGCTGTATTTTTTGAATGGTTTTGCCCGCGATATTGCTATTTTTGACCAGCGCGACCCGCGCACCACCCATGGATAAGTCGTAGGTATGGCTAGTCAATTGCGAGCCATCGTTAAAAAATAACGTGGCCTCTATCTTTGCCGATATACGGATTGTTTTTCGAATTTGTTTGGTCTCTTTCGCCACGGCAATGGAAGCCAGTAGGACGATAATACTGAATGTTGACCAGACCATATTAAAGATAATGACTTTAGAATCCACGCCAACGTAATCATTTAAATAAAAACGCGCGCCAACCCATGCCATGCTCAAACTCAATAATATTGCGGTTATAATTAATGGTTTTACCGGACGGTAGTCAAAGTAATCTTTATCTAGCAGATCGCCTTTATCCGTTACATTAAATTTTCCCAATTTAGGAGAGATTAGGCTAAGCAAGGTTGGCAATATGAGATGAAATGCCATAACGGTTTCATAAATTTCGCCCCAAAATGAATGGCGATAACGGCCAGAAAGTCGAGAATTCACAAATGTCGACATCACCAGATGGGGGAGCACATATGCCAAAATAAGTGTCGCTGAAGAAGCAATAATATTCAGATCGAATAACATAAAAACCAGCGGCGCCGTCAGAAATATGACGCGGGGAAGACCGTATTGAAAATGTAGCATGGCATTGAGATAACATAAGCGCTGTTGCCAGGTCAGTCCACGGCCCAGTAACGGATTATCGATACGGAAAATTTGTGTCATGCCACGCGCCCAGCGAATACGCTGATTAATATGCAGCGCCAGTCGTTCTGTGGCCAACCCGGCGGCCAAAGGAATGGCGATAAAAGCTGAATTCCAACCACGCCGCTGCAATTTCAGCGCGGTATGGGCATCCTCAGTTACGGTTTCTACTGCAAAACCACCCACTTCTTCCAGCGCCGATCGCCTGATTACGGCGCAGGAACCACAAAAGAACGTGGCATTCCAATTGTCGTTGCCTTGCTGCACCGGGCCATAAAATAGCGCCCCCTCATGAGGGATATTGTGCGCGGCGGATAAGTTTCTTTCGAAGGGATCGGGAGAGTAAAAATGGTGAGGCGTCTGGACCAATGCCAAGCGATCGTCTTGCAAGAATGTCCCCATCGTTGCTTGTAAAAAAATACGTGTGGCAATATGGTCGCAGTCAAATATGCAAATATATTCACCCTGTGTCTTCGGCATGGCCTGGTTGAGATTGCCTGCTTTGGCGAAACGATTATCATCCCGCGCGATATATCCGGCGCCGGCGTCTAGGGCAAATTGCCTGAACTCTTCTCTATGGCCATCATCCAGGATATAAACTTTAATTTTGTCTCTTGGATAGTCAATATTTTGTGCGGCCAAGACCGTGTCTTGCACGACGTTTAAGCTTTCATTATATGTGGGGATGTACACATCCACCGTGGGCCAGGTTGTCATGTCGTCCGGCAGGGGGATCATTTCACGATTCAATGGCCACGCCGTTTGTAGATAACCTAATATCAATATCGTCCATGAATAGATTTCGGCCATAAACAAACCGATACCTAAAAAGCATTCGATCGACGAGTTAAAATGTAGCGTTGAGGTCGCCCGCCAGTAAATATATCTGGTCGACATAATCAACGACAATGTGATCATGACGAGTAGCGCTTTTCTCCCCTTAAATCTGCCGACGATAAATGCCCAGGCAATGCATATCAAGCCAAAGGTATATTGATTTACGCTATCCATCGGAACAGTTATAATTAAAGCCAGAGATAATAAAATAATAATTGACAATGTCAAATAAAAAACGAATTTCATAAAAACACCGACGCCCCATTTGATTCATGCAAGTTTGGCCATTCTTCATGACACTAATGGCTTCGTTGTAACATTGATGGCCTAATAAACGACTGCGAAAATGCATTCGAAATATTTCTACGCTTTCGTTCTGCTAATTACGTAGAAATTTTGCGGCCAAAACGACGTGCTAACATACATGAGCATATTTGCTATCTGTCGTGTTATCATTTTCGGCTGGATTAATATCATCGCTAATCGGGTAGTCTTATCTGTCCTTGGTGGCGATGGATTTAAACAGCGAATGTAGGGATACATCAAAATGAGGAAAAGTTTTAGGTGTGCCGGTATTTTTAATATTAACCTCGTACGAGGTTGCGACGATATTATCGCCCAATGTATTTTGCGCCTCGTTTTCAAACGGCTGAGGTTTCGATTTGGCTATGGGTGGCAAGGCAATCGTCTGAACAACCTCTTCTGGCTGAAGATGATTGATTTCGTTTGTATTTTTCACGATTTCCACATTATCCACTTTATCTAGATTAACTACATCCTCGTCGAATTCCCGGAACGAAAATTCTTGTAATTGAGATTGTTTTTTCAATGCGCTAAGATCATGGTACATCGTATCCCCCTGTAATAAAGTAGTAATACTAATGTTTTCATTGTTGCAGATTTTGTATTTTGGCTTATGTTTTTTATTTAGCCATTTTGCATAAGCTCATTGCAAATACACCCGCCGTGGAACCCAGAAAAAGTCCCGCCACAAATACCAAAATGAGGATAGCCATAAATATCTTCTCGATTAACCCTTAAAGAAGTCGGCATGCTTTGTTTAATATTTTTTTTAAGCGATACCGCTATCGTCCTTACGTAAAATTACCGGGCAATCTTAACGGTAATGCAATGGATTATTCAATCGATTTTAAAAATAATTAAAATTTCTTTAATAGATATTATCTATATATTGGCGGGAATAGACTTTGCTTGTTAAACGAGGGAGACTTGAATGATAAAGAAGGTTAATGGTAGTTCGCCATAACGTTTGCCATAACCTGTCTCGGCACCACGGCGCCTTTAGCATATGAAACTTCGATTTCCAGGTAAGCCACAACCAACGCGATGGTGTAGTCAACCAAATCCAGGGTGGGCGCTACTTTTTCTAAAAAAGGGAAGTGATGCAAGATGTTCTTGGCATCATGGGTGGTAATAAATCCCTGTGAATAGGGTTTTAGCAACAAATACGACACTTCTTCATTGCCCAGGCCAGAGATGTAAGCCAGCCGGATAATCAGTTCGGTTAATACCGGTGGAGCGCCCGCCTGAGAGGTTTGACATGCGATGCTTTCCATAATATCCATATTTTTCATAGATTTAAATTGCATATTGGTCGCTCCTGGCGATTTGTGGCAAGAAATTAATCGGCAGAAACGTCTATAACATTAGCGTCAGACGTTTTTTTTTTACGTTAAGCTATCGCATCCGTGGTTATCGTGCTAACAACAAACGCCAACGCCGATAAAGCTGCCCTGTGTCTATCCTCTCAGCAGGATGCCATAAAAACTATGGCTATAATCCTAAAATAGACGATTTTCGCTATTCTATGGAAAGCAAATGTAAATTTTGCTTAAGTCTTATCAACCTTGGTGGATAAAACCTCCATTGCGAAAGTCTCGCGTTCGGCAGGCGAGATCCACGTGAGCTATGTATTTAATCCCGCCGCTGAATTTATGGTAAACTTAATGGGTCTTTGCGCGCATACCATACATAGAGGTATCTCTGAACACCCCGGCACAGCTTTCCTTACCGCTCTACTTGCCTGACGACGAAACCTTCGCCAGTTTTTATCCCGGTGAAAACCAGTCCTTGCTGGCGGCGCTGCACAGCATGCTGATCCAGGAACACGGCAGTTATCTCTATTTTTGGTCGCGTAAGGGAGGCGGCAGGAGTCATTTGATGCATGCCGCCTGCGCGGCGCTGTCGCAACGTGGCGAGGCGGTAGGCTATGTGCCGCTGGATAAGCGCACCTGGTTTGTGCCGGAAGTCATGGATGGCATGGAGCAGCTTGCGCTGGTTACTATCGATAATATTGAATGTATCGTGGGTGACGAACCCTGGGAAATGGCCATCTTTAATCTGTATAACCGCATACAGGAAACCGGCCGGACCCGTCTTATCATCAGCGGCAATTGCCCGCCCCGTCAGTTAAACCTCAATTTACCCGATCTGGCTTCGCGTTTGGATTGGGGGCAGATTTATCGCTTGCAAGCGCTTTCCGACGAGGATAAAGGCGCCGCGCTGCAGCTGCGTGCCAAGCTGCGTGGCTTTGAACTTCCCGAGGACGTTAGCCGTTTTTTGTTAAAGCGCCTGGAACGGGACATGCGCAGCCTGTCGCAAACGCTGGATCAGCTGGATCATGCTTCCATACGCGCCCAGCGCAAATTAACCATTCCTTTTGTAAAAGAGATTCTTAGCCTTTAAAGGTCATTTCATCAGGATTTTTCATACTGCTTATAGCGTTTTTGCATCTGGCGCAGTTGATCGATTCGGGCATCGTAGCGGGCCTGTTGCAGGCTACCCAGTTTTACCAGCGTACTGGCGTTACTCAGCGCCCGTATCGCCTGATCAAATTGGCCATTAAGCGCCAGCGTTTCCGCGCGCGCCGCCAACTCCTGATCCCGTTGTCCAACGCCGGCATTCGCCTGCGCCAAAAGATCCCAGCCGTTGGTATCGTCCTGGTGATTGAAGGTGTAGCGGTTGAGGATGACGATGGCGTCGGCAAAGCGCTGGGCTTGTACATAGGCATTCGCCAGATTCAGCAGAAGCACCGGGTCAGTGGTGTTATCGCGCACTTTGGTTACCGGCTCTAGACGGGCAATCGCTCTGGCTGGTTGCTGTTGCGCCAAATCGATATCGGTCATCAAATCCAAAAACCAGGGATTGCCGGGCTGCTTAACCAGCAACGGCTGGAGCGCCGCGCGGGCGCCATCGTATTTCTTGGCTTCAAAAAATTGCACCGCCTGGCCGTATTGCGCGGCAATTTGCTGGCGTGCGTTACCTTTTTTCCAGGTGTTGATGAGATCATCATCCAGCACCACTTTACCCGCGCCGTACATCCCGAGGATCCGTGCTTTCGCCAGGTAGAAGTCTTGGGATGACTCTAACGCCAGATGCGGCATCTGGTTGGCCCGGTTTCTGATATCCGACAGGCGGCTGAGGGGCAGAGGATGGGTTAACAGCATTTCCGGCGGCGTGGTGGAGTAACGCGTTTGGTCGGCCATTTTTTGCAGGAAATCAGGCATGGATTGCGGATCAAAACCGGATCGTTGCAGTACTTGCAATCCGATGCGGTCAGCCTCTTGCTCATTGGCTTGAGTGAAACTGATGATGCCTTGCTGTGTGCCGGCTATGGTACCGCTGAGCGCCGCCATGCCCATTTGCGGATTCGCCATGGCCAACAAGATTGAACCCAGGGCTCCGGCCCAGGTCAGGGGCGCATTGCGCTTTTGATCTTCCATGGCGCGCGCCAGATGGCGCTGGGTAACATGTGAAATTTCATGTGCCAATACCGACGCCAGCTGGCTTTCATTATCCGTATAGCGAAATAGTGCGGAATGGATGACTACATTGCCACCGAAAAACGCGAAGGCGTTCAGCTCATCACTATGGATTAAAAAAAAGTGAAATGGCGTGCGCACCGATTTTGCATGTGCCACCAGCCGGCCGCCAAGCTGATTGATATAGGCGTTGAGCAAGGGGTCATTGATTAGGGGAGCGCCGGCCCGCATTTGGCGAACGTAAAAATCGCCCATCTGTATTTCCTGATCGATGCTCAGCGTACTGCCGGCGGTGGTGCCCATATCCGGTAATTCATCCTGCAATTCGTCGGCGAAGGCGCTCGGCAAACTTGCGGCCATGGCGGCAAGCGTCATGGCGGCGATCAGGGTGTGTTTCATCCATGTACGCATTTTCTACCCAACCTTACTCTGGGATAATCGCGTCGATAGCAATACATCTTCGACCTCTCCCGCCAGGGAGCGTTCGCCAATATTTGGATCGTATCCGTACAGTATCGTCTTTTGGATCGGACGCAACGACTTAAGCGTTTTGCAGGTAAGCCAATACAATCTCGTGATGGTTGCTGGTTTTGAAATCATCAAATACTTTTTCGATTTTACCATCCAATCCCACCAGAAAGCTGATACGGTGGATGCCATCGTAGGTTTTACCCATAAAGGATTTCTCTCCCCAGACGCCGAACTCCTGCGCCACCTGATGATCGACATCGGAAAGAAGCGTGAAGTTCAGCAGTTCCTTTTCCGCAAAACGCGACAATTTCTCGGGTTTGTCGGTGCTGATGCCCAGCACTTCCACCCCGGCATGTTTAAGTTCGTCCATATTGTCTCGTAGCCCGCATGCTTGTACGGTACAGCCTGGCGTCATGGCTTTGGGATAAAAGTAGACCAATACTTTTTGTCCCTGGAAGTCGGTCAGACTGACCTGTTCACCGTCCTGATCGGGCAAACTAAATTTCGGTGCTGTATCACCGGCTTTCAGTGGCATCATTAAAATACTCCGTCTCTCT
>JAATGH010000454.1 GCA_015654745.1 Enterobacterales bacterium | reverse complement strand
GCCCTGCCCCATCGCGAATACCATCGCCAACGTGGCCGCCAGATGACGGTCGGATACCCCGCGCTTCTCTAAGATCGACAAAGTGGCCAGCGGCGCGGCAAAACTAACGAAGTTAAGCTGGATCAAGGCGAAGGTGCTCATGCCGCTGAGTCCGAAGGGCCTCAGCAATGGAGCCATCCACTTGACGACGACATCCAGAACGCCTTTGACTTCGAGGAATTTCATGATGACCAGCATCACGACCATGATGGGGAGTAGCGTATACAGCGCGACATCAACGGAGGATTTCCCCGCCGATATGATGATTCCGATTACGTCCATGACCAAACCCTTGCGGGTCACTTATTAATTAAGCGCTGTACCTTAGCACCATCAAGCAGGATTAAACAGGGTTGGTTGATTTTTTTAAACTAATGGGAAAATTCGATTAACATTTGCCAGTTAAACCCAACGTTTAGATCCTACCCACCGTTAGTGGCCATGGTCGGAACCCGCACCATTTCGTCGAAAGTCCACGCCGACACCCTCTAACGGTTCTCGAGCAGGCGTTTGAGGCGGTAAATCGTAAGCGCGATGAGCGCGCGTATTGGAGCATCGGCCATATTTGTTATACTGGGAATGGGCACATATCCATTCAGACCCATTTACAAACGAAAGATTTTGTCACTTGTTGTCCCTTATTGAAAAAGATAAAAAATGATAGGGTCAACGCCATACCCCGTTCGTCCCTAATAGGCTGGACCTTCATTGTGATAGCCACTTTGCCAGAGGGTGAATGGATAACGAGATGCCGTCGCTTTTGCCATTTCTCTTGGCGACCGGTCTGTTAATTGGAAAGCTCAAATCATGTCTCGTTTTATCAATTTTCTGCTTATTGTAGTCGCCTGTTCTTTGGTTTTTTTTCAATCGGCCATGGCCGCAACGCCGGTATACGGTCCGCAGCTTCATGGATTCGCCTATCCTTATCCGCTGCACTATTATTCCTTTACTTCCCAGGGTATACCCTTGGCAATGGGTTATATGGATATCCCACCACGGGGATCCGCCAACGGCAAGACGGCGGTGTTGCTGCATGGGAAAAATTTTTGCGCAGCCACCTGGGAGGGTACCATCAGGGCCTTGAGCCAGCAGGGTTACCGGGTAATAACTCCCGATCAGATTGGTTTTTGCACATCAACCAAGCCCGAACATTACCAGTACAGTTTTCAGCAATTGGCCACCAATACCCACGCATTGCTGCTTAGCCTGGGTATCGATAAGGCGATGGTGATAGGCCATTCTACCGGTGGCATGTTGGCAACGCGCTATGCGCTGATGTACCCCGCCGCGGTGCAAAAGCTGGTACTAGTGAATCCAATCGGTCTCGAGGATTGGAAAGCACTCGGTGTACCATATCGTACACCCGACCAATGGTATGAACGTGAGTTGAAGACCACCGCCGCCGGCATCCGCCAATACGAACTCACCACCTATTATGTCGGCCACTGGAAGCCGGAATACAGCCGTTGGGTGGATATGCTGGCCGGTTTGAATCAAGGGCCGGGGCATCAACAGGTTGCCTGGAATTCGGCGTTAATCTACGACATGATTTTTACCCAGCCTGTGGTCTATGAATTCAAGGACTTAAAAGTGCCAACAACGTTGATAATCGGTACGGCGGACACCACCGCCATCGGCAGTGACATTGCGTCTGCGGCGGTCAAGGCAACGCTGGGTCATTACGATCGGCTTGGCAAAGATACGGTTAAGCGTATACCCGAGGGAAAATTGATTGAGTTCGCGGGCTTGGGGCATGCGCCGCAGATGGAAAAGCCGGAGCAGTTCAATAATACCCTTTTGCAGGTACTGAACTGATAATTCGCTATCGCCGCCTTCCAGGCGGTAACCGGCGCAAACTGCGCTACACCGATGTGACGGCTTATCGCGACCGGAGCCATGCTGCGCGCATTTCAGCGTTAAACGAACTGTCCGCGCTCGATCAGGCGTTGGGCTCGGCTACGAATACGCTCACAGTATACGGTTATTCTGATGCCTGCGTTCTGTATCCCGCTCCGCCGCGCCGCTTTTAATGGGCTGCAGGAGATCGGGTTAGGGCCCGCTGGACAGAGGACATCCATGAGGGATGGACACGTAATTTTCTTCTGAACCGACCCAAGGCCGGCGAAGCCGGCATAGTGGTTGCCAAAGACATTTTTCTGCGTTATCAATACTATTCCTATTGGTTCTCATGTCCCTGGAAACGTGAAATGTGGCAACGTCCGGCACTGATCCACTACCTCAGCACGCTCTCCTCGCCTATCGTAGCCCTGATGGGGGTGGCGGGCATGGGTAAGAGCGTGGTGTTGCGGCAATTAGCGGAATGCTGTCGCGGTTCGGTAGCTGAACAATTGTCTGACCCTGCGGCGTTCCCGCCGGGTCAGGATTTATTCTGGGACCCCGGCAGTTCCTCACTTAAACAGCAGTATCAGGATGCGATCCTTCTGTTGCCGCAGCTCAAGGCACGCCGGCAACGCTTGTTTCTGACGGTCGACTGGCAGGTGCAGAATGAGTGGCTGATGGAGGGGCTGGTGTACCGGGATATCAGCGTGGTGGAGCAATCACGCCTGCTGTTTTCACTGGATGAAATCAGCGCGCTGGGCATTGAACATCCCGAGCGCTGCCTGGCGGATACCGGCGGCTGGCCGGTGCTGGTGGCTAACTATGACCGGCTATCACAACCGCTGTTTCGCCGCAGCTGGCAGGATTTTATTGCCGCCCGCATTATTAATGTCCTGCCGCTGCGCCTGCAGCGCATCTTGCTGGCACTGGCGTTATCCCCTGCGCTGACCATGCAAAAGCACAACCTTGACGGTCTGGTGATAGGCAGCCTGGTGCCGTTAATCTATTGCGATAATGAAAACCGCCTTCATTTGGGCAACGCGCCGCTACGGCAGGCGTTGGTGGCGCTGGCGGGGGAAGAACGTTCTTTGTATCAGGGCGCGATGCGGCTGGTAGCGCAGGATTTATGGCGGCAGCAGAGCCGTTTTCAGGCCATTGTCACCGCCGCGCAGTCGAATAATGTCGATCTGGCGCTGAGCTGGTTTCACCAAAGTGGCAGCGGTTTGTATGGCCATTTGCACGGGTTCGGTGAACTAAAGATCATTTTACACAGCTTCCCGGCCGCAAGCGTCGCGCAGGAAACCTCGCTGGCGTGGGCGCGTCTGGAAGAACTATTGAAAGCCGGCGATCTGGTTGCCGCCCGCGCCTTTTATGACAACGGCGCGCTGTTTCACCTGAGTAATCTCGGCCGCCGGCAAAAAGCGTTGATACGTCTGATGCAGCTGACGCTGGCGTCTTACCAGTCTGAACGCTATACCGACGCCGCGCTTGAGGATATGCGCGCCCTCGCGCCGCAGCTGGCGGATGAACCGCTGGCCTATGCGTCCTTGCATAACAAATTGTGTCTCGCGCATATGACGCGCGGTGAATGGCAGCAGGCCACCGTGTGCTGCACGGTAAGTCTGGAGCAGTATCGTCGGCTGTCGGCCGATTACCTGTGTTTCTTCGCGCATTTTCACCTGTGCCGTCTGGCCTGCCATCAGGGATTTTTGGATCAGGCGCACCAGCACATTACGCTGGCGGAAACCTGTTTGCAGCAGGTGCCGTTTCGTCAGTCGCTGACCTGCGAACGGGCGTTTATCGCCATGGGGAAAAGCTGGCTGGCGCTCTACGGCGGCGATACCGATGAGGCCAGTATTCAGTGGCGGCAGATCCGGCTGGCGCTGGACGGGCTGGAGTGCTGGCCGGAACTGATGGCGGAATTCAGCTGGCTCAGCGTGCTGGTGTGTTACCTAAAGGAGGGATTGCCCGCCGCCTGGATGATATTACAGGATTTGCGCACCCGTTATGCCGTTAGCTTTCCGGCGGCGGATGAAACCCTATTCGTACTTTATGGCGCCTTTTTACAGCAGGAAGCCGGCCACTGGCGCGAAGCACAAACCCGCCTGTCAACGGTAAGCCTTCCCGCGCATACGCCGTTGGTTTTACGCATGAGCCAGTGGCTGACGCTACGCGGCGACGTGGCATTGCTGGCACAGCGTCACCACTCCCGCGGCATGAAGTCCCCTGAATTTGCCGAAGAATACCGGCTGACCGCGGCGGAAAGGCAGCTGCAACGATTAGTGCAGGCGCGCTTTTACGCCATCAGCCAGCAACCCGACAAACTCCGGGAAAGCTGGCTACTGGCGGTAAGTGAAGCGCAGCATAACGGCCCTGGCCTGCCGTTCCTGCTGGAACGCAACGCGGTGGCGGAGGTATGGAGCCGGCTGAGCGCCGATCCCCGCAGGACGGCACCGGGTGCGGAAATCGTGCGGTGGCTGCAGGGGAAAATACCGGCTAATACAAGCGAAAAATCATCAATACCGGCCGGATTGACGTCCAGGCAATGGTTAATCTTACAGCGGCTCACCGAAGGCTTGTCCAACAAGCAAATCGCCAATCTTAGCGGCATCAGTGAGAATACCGTTAAATTCCATCTTAAAGCGCTGTTCAAATATTTCTCGGTGAATAAACGTAGCCAGCTGATTCAGGTGCTACGGCAACCGGGCAACTGAGCATCAGGGCAAAGACCCGACCTACCCGTTTTTATAAAATACTACCCTCTACCGACCCACCGCTGCTTGCAGGAACATTTGTCGCGCCAAACGACGATTCTTCTGGCCTGAATCGCACTTGCTCTTTTGTTTTGCGAACTTTGCTGAAAAATTACCCGGCTGACGCACATAATGCCCTACCCGAATATTCATCAAAACTACCCATCCAGAAGATTGTTTCATCCTGCCGTTTACCTGTTAACTAAATCCATTGAATATCAACGGCGATTAATGCAGGGAGCGACATGCAAGAGTTGAGCTATTTGAGTCAGCGTGTTGGGCGGTTACTGATCATCTTGTTCGGTCTGTCCGCCATCATCTTTTGTGTGGCGCGCCTGGTGCCCGGCGACCCGGCACGCATTGCGCTCGGGCCGCTGGCCAGTGAACAGCAAATCAGCGATCTGCGCGCAAAAATGGGACTGGATAAACCGGCGCCGGAGCAGTATGTCCGCTATATCGGTGGCGTACTGCACGGCGATTTTGGCGAATCACTGATTACCGGTCGCAGCGTTGCGCTGGATATCCGCCAGGCGTTACCGGCTACGCTGGAACTGGTACTGTTCACGCTGCTGGTGATGCTGCTGATCGCCATTCCCCTTGGTGTTCTCGCCGCCTGGCAACAAAACGGCTGGTTTGATCAGGTATCCCGCGTGCTGTCGCTGCTGGGCGTGGTAACCCCGGCGTTCCTGCTGGCGCTGATCCTGCAATTACTGGCCAGCCTGAACTGGTTGGCCTTGCCGGTGACCGAACGCCTGGACAACGGTATGAATTTTACCGCCCATGTCACCGGGTTGCTGCTGCCGGACAGCCTGATGGCCGGGCGCTGGGACGTGTTCAGCGATGCGTTTAGACACCTGTTGCTGCCGGGCTTTGCACTGGCCGCCGCCGGCATCGGCCAGGTTATGCGCATCACCCGGTCGAGCATAATCGAATTCAGCCACCGTGATCATGTCGAAACGCTGCGCGCCTGCGGAGTATCAAACGGCAAAATCTACTGCAAATACCTGTTACGCCTCAGCGCCTCCGCGCCGCTGACCATTTTGGGTCTGGAATTCGCCTCGCTGATGGGCAATGCCTTTATCGTCGAAATGGTTTTTTCCTGGCCGGGCATGGCCAGCTACGGCATCCGCGCCATTTTAAGCAAGGATTTTAATGCGGTGATGGGCGTGGTACTGGTATCCGGAGTGTTTTTTATTGCCGCCAATCTGTTGATTGACTTTGTGGTGAGTCTGGTTGACCCACGTTTGAAATATAAGGGTATTTAACGCTATGGCTGACTATACCCACTCACCGTCCACCTTGCCCAATGGCCTGCAGGAATTTTTGCCGCTCAGCGGCATCGGTGGTCCCGGCCGTTATGGTAGGGCATGGTTTCGCTTTAGCCGAAATCCGGTCGCGGTGCTGGGCCTGGTGATGATCGTGCTGGTAGTGCTTGCCGCGCTGGCCGCGCCCTGGCTGGCACCCTACCCCCAGCATGTCGGCAGCTACGTGAATTTTTTGCAGCGGCATAAACCACCGTCCATAGCGCACTGGATGGGCACCGACAACGTCGGGCGCGATATCGTTACCCGGGTGATTTACGGCTACCGCGTGGCGCTGCTGCTGGTGGTCGGGGTGTTGGGCATTTCGGTGCCCATCGGCGTGGCGCTGGGCATCCTGGCAGCCTATTTCGGTGGGATGACCGAAAAAATCATTATGCGCCTCAACGATATGCTGCTGGCAGTTCCGCCGCTGGTACTGGCGCTGGCCATCGCCGCAGTGCTGGAGCCGACCCTGTATAACGCCATGCTGGCCATTTCGTTTTTATGGTGGAACTGGCACTGCCGGCTGGTGTATCGCCTGGCGAAAAGCATCGTGACGGAAGATTATATTGAGGCCGCAACGCTCTCGGGCGCCAGCCACTGGCACATCATCAGTCGGGAAATTTTACCCAACTGCATCGCGGCCATCACGGTGAAAACCACGCTGGATGCCGGCTTTGTGATCCTGTTTGGCGCGACCCTGAGTTTCCTCGGGCTGGGCGTCCAGCCGCCAACGCCCGATCTCGGCACCATGGTATCGGCCGGCGCTAACTACCTGCCGGAATATTGGTGGGAATCGATGATGCCGGGAATGGCAATCCTGTTCGCCATTCTGGGGTTTAATCTGCTGGGCGACGGCCTGCGTGATGTCTTCGACGTAGAGGTATAACCATGGCTTTGGCCAACATATTGCTGGAAATCGATCGCCTGAATTTAAGTTTTTACCGTTATGGCCAGCAGTATCAGGTCCTGCATGACGTCTCACTGACGCTGGCGCCCGGTGAGCGGATCGCGCTGATTGGCGAGTCCGGCTCGGGTAAAACGGTCACCGGCAAAGCGCTGATTGGCGCGCTGCCGGCGGCGGCGCACATCACTTCCGGCGATATCCGCCTGGAGGGGAAATCCGTGCTGACGCTTCCCGCCGCGGCGCGTGAAGCGTTGAAGGGCAGCAAAATGTCAATGATCCAGCAAGATCCGCTGACATCCTTCAATCCGGTGTTTCGTATCGGTACGCATCTTGAGGATGTGATGCGTTTTGTGGTACGCCAACAACAGATCCCCATGAGTCGGGCGCAGCGGCGGGAACATATTTATGCCGTGCTGCGTAAAGTCCGGTTGACGGACCCGCAGCGGATCTTCCGGGCCTATCCGTGGCAACTTTCCGGCGGCATGCGCCAGCGGGTGCTGATCGCCATGGCATTGCTGCATCCAACCCGCATTTTGATTGCCGATGAACCCGGCACGGCGCTGGATGTCACCACCCAGGCTGAAATCAATGCGCTGATTAACCGTCTGGTGGAAGAAGAACAGCTGGCCCTATTGCTGATCACGCACAATCTCGGCGTAGTGCGCCAGTGCGCCGACCGGGTTTACGTCATGCAACAAGGGCGCATCGTCGAGCAAACCACCGCGGCGGCGTTGTGTTCACGGCCCAGCCACCCATACACCCAGCGCTTATTCCGCGCGGTGCCAAGACTGTATGGCGATAAGGCGAAAGCGCCGATATTGCCGACCGGCGAGGTCTGTATCGCTATCGACCACGCCGTCAAACGTTTCGGCCCCGAGGCGCGCTGGCTGCGTAAACCGGCCGCGCCGGTCCTGGCGCTCAATAACGTGTCGCTGCGTATTCAGCGTGGCGATATTTTCGGGCTGGCCGGTGAATCCGGTTCCGGTAAAACCACGCTGGCACGCGCGTTGATGGGGCTGCTGCCGCTGTCGGAAGGTACCATTACCCTGGACGGCCAGCCTATCGGGGCCGGCATCAAAACCACCGTTATGCGCAAGAAAATTCAGCTGGTTCACCAGAATCCGGCGATGTCGCTCAACCCGAAACGCACCGTCGGCGATGCGCTGCGCGTGCCCCTGAAATACATCGCCGGCCATAGGGGCGATTTGACCGAGCGGGTACGCCGGTTGCTTATACAGGTCGAGCTGCCGGCGGAATATGCCGACATGTATCCCAACAGCCTGTCCGGCGGCCAGAAACAACGGGTGGCCATCGCTCGTGCGCTGGCGGCAGAGCCGGAAATTCTGGTGCTTGATGAACCGACCTCCGCGCTGGACGTTTCGGTGCAGTCCAGCGTGATTACGCTACTTGAACGCCTACACCGCGAACTCGGCCTAACCTATTTGTTTATTTCCCACGATCTCAGTCTGATGCGCAATTTCTGTAACCGGGTAGCGGTGATGCTTAAAGGTGAACTGGTGGAAACCGGCGCCACCGATCGGATTTTCCTCGCGCCCCGGCATGCCTATACCCAGGCGCTGCTACAGGCTATCCCGGTATTAAGCGAGGAGGAGGAGCGGCAAAAGCCACTTTCCGGCCAGACCTTATCTAACCCTGAATTAACCACGCCGGCCGCGGTTTTTCATCCCCATTAAGGAGTCAGAATGCAATCCAGGTATCGCATTGGCATTGACGTCGGAGGCACCAACACCGACGCCGTGATCATGAACGGACGTGGCGTGATCGCCGCCGTTAAGGTACCCACCACGGAAGACGTGACCGGCGGAGTTCGCGGCGCGCTGGAGCAGGTGCTGGCGCAATCCGGCATCGCCGGCGGGCATATTTCCGGCGTCATGATCGGCACCACCCATTTCACCAACGCCGTGATCGAACGCAAACACCTGGTGCGTACCGGCGTTATCCGCATCGGGCTGCCCGCGACGGCCAGCATTCCGCCGATGGCCGACTGGCCGGAAGACCTTAAATCGTTGATCGGCGATGCCTGTTATCTGATCAAGGGTGGTTATGAGTTTGACGGGCGTGAAATCAATCCGCTTGACGAAAATGCGGTGATCCGCATTGCGGCTGAACTGCGCGATAAAGGCATTATATCCGCGGTGGTGAACTCCGTGTTCAGCCCGGTGAATGACAGCATGGAGCGCCGGGCCGGTGAATTGCTGCAACAACATTATCCACAGTGTGATGTGGTGCTGGCGTCGGAGGTGGGACGCGTTGGCCTGCTGGAGCGGGAAAACGCCGCCATCCTCAACGCCAGCCTGCGGCCGCTAAGCACCAAAACCGTGAACGCCTTTGCGCTGGCGCTGCGCGAGTGCCGTCTCGGCTGTCCGTTCTTTATCACCCAGAACGACGGCACCCTGATGAACGCCGATTTTGTCCGCCGTTTCCCGGTGCTGACCTTTGCCAGCGGCCCCACCAACTCTATGCGCGGCGCGGCCTTTTTATCCGGGTTTCAGGATGCGATTGTCGTGGATGTCGGCGGCACCACCACCGACGTCGGCCTGCTGCAAAAGGGCTTTCCGCGTCAGTCCGCCACCACGGTCAATATCGGCGGCGTGCGCACCAATTTTCGCATGCCGGACATGCTGAGCGTGGGTCTGGGCGGCGGCAGCCTGGTTCGCCAGAACAAAAATGGCGTAACCGTCGGGCCGGACAGCGTGGGGTATCGCATTAGCCAAGACGCCAAAGTGTTTGGCGGCGCCCGGTTAACCGCCAGTGATATTGCCGTGGCGCTCGGACGTGCCCATTTCGGCGCCCCGCAGGCCGTCGCGGCGCTGACCGGTGAATTTCTGCAGCAGGCGGCGCAGGTGATGGACCGGATTGTGCAGGATTGTGTGGAGAAAACGCGCCTTTCCTCGGTGCCATTGCCGGTGATCGTGGTGGGCGGCGGCAGCGTGCTGCTTGGGCCGACCATCGGCGGATTGGACGCGGTGCGCCCCGATCATTACTCGGTGGCCAACGCCGTGGGGGCGGCTATCGCGCAGGTCAGCGGTGAAGTCGACAAAATCTACAGCCTCGAACATCTTACCCGCGAGCAGGCGATTGCCGAAGCGCAGGCGGTAGCGACCGCACGCGCCATTGATGCGGGCGCGCGCGCGGATAGCATCAAACTGATTGATAAAGAAGATGTTCCCCTGGCGTATTTGCCCGGAAATGCCACTCGGATCCGTTTAAAAGTCGTCGGTGATTTGGAGCTATAACCATGAAACGTTTAACCCTCGGGGATATTGAAGCGATTGAAGTCGGCGCGGCGATTTTAGGTACCGGCGGAGGCGGAAACCCGTATTACGGCAAATTGCAGCTGTTCGAACAAATGAAAAAAGGCGGCGTGGTTGATGTCATTTCACTCGACGAACTGGATGACGATGCCTGGGTGGTGTCACTCGGCGGCATCGGCGCACCGGCGGTATCGGTGGAAAAAATCTACCAGGGCGAAGAGCTGTGTCGCGCGGTGCAGGCGCTGGAGCGGGAAACCGGCCGCAAAGTGGATGCATTGATTTCTTCGGAAATTGGCGGCGCCAACAGTATGAAACCGATGCTGACCGCCTCGCAGCTCGGCCTGCCGATCGTCGACGGCGACGGCATGGGGCGGGCCTTTCCGGAGATGCAGATGACCACGTTCAGTATTTATGGCCACCAGAGCGCGCCGTCGGCAATGTCTGACTCCCATGGCAATACCGTGGTATTTACCCATCTGATCGGCGAGGTCTGGCTGGAGCGTCTGGCCCGTGCCTGCGTGGTGCAAATGGGCGGCACGGCCGGTATTGCCGAAGCGCCGATGGCCGGTGTTTTCGTCAAACGCTTCGCCGTGCCGGGTACCATCACCCAGGCCATGACGCTGGGTTATGCGGTGAAGGACGCCAATCGGGATAACCGCGACCCGATCGCCGAGATTTGCCGCCGTGAAAGCGGCAGCGTGCTGTTCGAAGGTAAGATTGTCGATCTGGAGCGTTTTATGGTGGCCGGGTTTACCCGCGGCAAACTGCAGGTCGAGGGGGTCAATGGATTTTCCGGCGACCACGCGACCGTGGATATTCAGAATGAAAACCTGATTTTTCGTTACAACGGCGAAGTGCGGTGCAGCGTACCGGATCTGATTGTGATCCTCGATCTCGAAACCGGCCATGCCATTACTACCGAAGTCCTGCGATATGGTCAGAAAATAAGCGTGCTGGGATTGCCGTGCCATCCGCTATTACGCACTGAAACCGCCCTCAGGGTGATCGGGCCGCAGGCTTTTGGTTATCCGGAAGTGATGTATCAACCCTTGGCCGAACATCCGGCCCACCCCTAATTTTTCTTGTTAACTCCAGGAGCCAGAATGAACAGACTTACCCGCGGTTGCCTCGCCCTTGCCATCGGCGCGGCGCTGCTGATGCCGGCGGCTTATGCCGCGCATCCGGAAATGGCGACCATGAATTTAGTGCAGAACATCGGCACGATCGACCCGGCGAAAATGACCGATTACACCGAATACATGGCGGTAGTCAATCTGTATGACGGCCTGACCAATGTCGGCCCGAACGGTGAAATTCTGCCGCGACTGGCGGAATCATGTACTATCTCCGACGACGGCAAGGTGATTACCTTTAGCTTAAAAAAGAACGCCACCTTCCAGGACGGCACGCCGGTAACGGCGAAAGATGTGGTGTGGTCGGTGAAACGCCTGTTGGCGATGAACCTTGGCCCGTCGCACTTTTTCAGCGGGACAATCACCGCGGATTCAGTCACCGCGCCGGACGCCGGCACCGTGCGGTTCACCTTGAACAAACCCTCTTCGACCTTTCTGTCCACCACGCCCTTGTTGTTTATACTCAACAGCGCGCTGGCAGAAAAAAACCAGGATAAAGGCGGCTGGGCGGAAAGTTATGTCAGCGACCACGCGATCGGCTCCGGCCCCTACAAACTTGCCGGCTGGCAGCGCGGCAGCAGCATGATGCTGGAGCGTTTTGCCGGTTACCAAGGCGGTTTCCCGCAGCATCCGCTGGAGAAGGTGCGTTTGCTGACCACCTCGGATGAATCCACCGTAAAGGCGCTGGCGAACAAGGGCGAGCTACAGCTCACCAGCGTCTACCAGAGTGAGGAAACGCTCAGCGCCCTGGCGAAACTGCCTCGTTATCAGATACAGAATATGTCCACCGGCACCGGTTATTACCTAAAACTCAATCATCAACGCGCGCCAACCGACGACATCAATATTCGTAAAGCCATTGCCGCCGCCGTGGATTACGACACGATCAATACCCAGCTGCACCCGGGCGATCCGGCCAGCGGCCCGCTACCCCGCGTGTTTAAAGGCGCCTATCTTGATACCCTGACCCCGCCGAAAATGGATCTGGCAAAAGCGGCCGAATATGTCGCAAAATCCCGCTATGCCGGTCAGAAAAATATTCCGTTGGTGCTGGGTTATGTGTCTGGTACCCAGTTCGAAGAAGAGGTGGCGCTGTTGCTGCAGGCATCCCTTGAAAGCATTGGGTTTAAAGTCACGCTGGAGGCGGATCCCTGGAGCCGGGTAACCGAAATCGCCGGTAAACCGGCCACCACGCCGAACGTGAACCAGATTTTCTTCGGCCCGACCTACCCGTCGCCGGACTCGGTGTTTTATAACCAGTATTCGTCAAAGTCGGCCGGGGGTTGGGCGTCAATGTCGTGGATAAACGATGGCAACGTGGACAAGATGATCGATGATGCGCGAGCTGAGCTCGATGAAGGAAAACGCAACGCCATCTACCAACGGCTGCAGCAATATCTGGTGGACGATCAATCCGACGTGTATCTGCAAATGACCCGTTATCGCTTTGCGATTGATAAATGCCTAAGTCCGGTGCCTTATGTTCCGATGCAAAGCTTCTATTTTGACTTCTCGCGTTACCATTGGACTTGCGAATAACCCCAGCGGCCCGCACGGGCAAAAGTCCGGCAGCGCCGCTATGCCGCAGTTCGCGTCAAGGCAAATCACCGAACGCGGATAACCGGGTGCCGCCGCCCGAGCGGGTCTCGCGCATGCCGATGCCTGGCATGCGCACCACTCCCTGCTGAATCCATCATCACCCGCCCCAGGTGGTTTCCAATACCCGAAGCCAATTGCCATGACAGATTTTTTGCAACAGCGGCTGGTCATAACCATGACGGCGTAAGGCCGCCACCAGCACCGGCAGGCCGGCCACATCCTTAAGATCGGCGGGGATGGTGGTGCCGTCAAAATCCGAACCAAAGCCCACCCCGTCTTCACCCAGCGCGTTCACCAGATAATCCACATGTCGTACGATCTCATCCACCGTGGCGTCCGGCGCTTTTTTCCCGTCCTGGCGCAAGAACATGGTACCGAAATTGACCCCGACAAACCCATGGCTCTCGCGAATCGCCGCCAGTTGACCATCGGTCAGGTTACGCGATTGCGCGCATAGCGCGTGGGCATTGGAATGACTGGCGATCAGCGGAGCGTCGGAGATGCCGGCCGTCTGCCAGAACCCCTTTTCATCCATATGCGAGACATCCACCATAATGCGTTTGGCATTGCAGGCGCGCACCAGCCGCAGGCCCGCATCGGTGAGCCCCGGCCCGATATCCGGCCCCGAAGGGAATCGGAACGGCACGCCGTGACCGAAAATATTCGGCCGGCTCCAGAGCGGACCCAACGTACGCAAACCCGCCTGGTACAACACATCCAGCAAATGCAGATCGGGATCCAGGGCTTCCGCCCCTTCAATATGCATCACCACCGCCAGCACGTCCCGCGCCATGGCGTCGCGGATTTCCGCCGCGCTGCGGCAGATTTTAACCCGCCCGCCCGAGGCCGCTTCAATGCGCAGCAGCAGGGAGAGCATGGCAAAGGTCATTTCCCGCGCCGCCTCCATGGTTGGCGCTATGGGAATATTAGTGAAATCAAGCAGATCTGGCGCGTTTTTTGCTCCATTGGATACCGAGGGCACCCAGGTGGCAAATAAGCCGCCCGCCAGGCCGCCCCGGCGGATGCGCGGTAAATCCATCTGACCGGCCGTTGTGCCGGTCAGGAAGCGTTGCACTGCATTTTCAGGTGCCGACCGCCATAAACGGCACAGCACGTCGTTGTGGCCGTCAAAGATTGGCATGATTGCGGGCATGTGAGGTTCTGTTACAGGCATAAATTATTATCCCGGTTCATTGTCAGACGGGTAGACCGGTCCCCTGCGCCAATATGACGCAGGAATGCACTAAACGAGTGCGCCGGACCGGAGCAACCCGGGCATTGATATCCAATAGTGAAACAGTAGAGCCACCCGGATAATGGAATGTCAAGCTGAAAATCACAAAACAAGTATAGAATAATCTTATTTATCAATAAATTAGGAAATATCATGCTTACCAGGAGACATTTTATTACCGGCGTCGGCGCACTACCCTTCCTGTCTTATCTCAGCCTGGAGCCGGTGTTTGCCGCCACACCGGTTTCTATTCTGGTGATGGCGATGCAGCTCGACAATATGACCAGCCTCGATCCCCATGAAAGCTTTGAGGGGACCGGCAACGAAATCTGCGGCAACCTGTATCAGCGCCTGGTGGCGCCCAACCCGGCCAAAGCCGATGAAATCATTGGTGAATTGGCAAAAAGCTGGGAAATCGGCAACGACAGCAAGACGTTTACCTTTCATCTGGACCCGGCGGCCAAATTTTCCGACGGCAGCCCGGTGACCGCCGAGGATGCCGCGTTTTCATTACAGCGGGTCGTGATCCTGGATAAAAGCCCGGCATTTATTATTAACCAGTTCGGTTTTACCAAGGACAACGTCGCCGATCATATCAAGGCCGTCGATCCCCATACCCTGGTGATCAATACCGACCAGCCGGCGGCGGAAACCTTCCTGCTATACTGTCTGTCGGCGCGGGTCGGCAGCATCGTGCAAAAATCCCTGGCCCTGGCTAACCAGCAGGGCGCCGATTTGGGCAACGGCTGGATAAAACAGCACAGCGCCGGCTCCGGCCCCTTTACTCTGCGCGCCTGGAAAGCCAGTGAAAGCGTGATACTGGAAAGCAACCCAAACTCCCCGCTGGCCGGGAATATCAAACGCATCATCTTGCGTCATATTATCGACCCTTCCTCACAGTTGCTCATGCTGCAAAAGGGCGACGTGGACATTGCCCGTAACCTGACCACCGAGCAGTTGCGGCCGCTGGCGCAGGACAGCAACTATCTTTTGGTGCGCCAGCCGGTATCGCGCATCATGCATTTATCCTGTAATACCGCCCATGAGCACCTGGCCAAACCCCAGGTCTGGCAGGCGATCAAATGGGCGCTGGATTACCAAGCCATTCAGAAAAACATCGTTCCGCTGACGCATGATGTGCACCAAAGCTTCCTGCCGAACGGTTTTCCCGCGGCGCTGAACGACACCCCGTTCCATATGGATATCGCCAAGGCCAAGGCATTGATGGCCGACGCCGGCCTAGCCGAGGGGTTCGACATCACCCTCGATCACTATTCGCCGCAGCCGGGCCCGGACATTGCCCAGGCGATACAAACGCAGCTCGGCGCTATCGGCATCAAAGTGGAGCTGATCGCGGCGGAAAACCGGCAGGTGCTGACCAAGATGCGCGCCCGCCAGCAGCAGTTGGCCCTGACAATCTGGGGCGCGGATTATTTCGATCCTAATTCCAATACCGAAGCCTTCTGCGTCAACACCGACAATAGCGACGGTGCGCGCAACCGTACCCTGGCCTGGCGCTGCGCGTGGTCCAATCCGCAGTTTAATGAGCTAACCACCCGGGCGCTGCATGAAACCGACGGCCAAAAGCGTATTGCGCTTTATGAACGCTTACAGCGCGAGCACCGGGAAAACAGTCCGTTTGCCGAGATGTTGCAGGAGTCGATCACCGCCGCCTGCCGCAAAAATATTAGCGGCGTACAGATAAGCGTGTTGCTCGACAGTCCGTACGAGAAGGTACAAAAAACCTGATGCCGGTGTTAAAACGTATAGTGGATACCCTCGGCAGCCTGCTGCTCACCCTGTTTGGGCTGACGCTACTGACCTTTTTTATCGGCCGGGTGATGCCCACCGATCCCGTACTGGCGGCGGTGGGCGATAACGCCCCTCAGGCGGTGGTGGAGCGGGTACGGCAGGAAATGGGTCTCGATCGTCCGCTGTGGTATCAGTTCGGCCACTATCTCAATCAGTTACTGCATGGGGACTTCGGTCGTTCGGTACTGACCTCCAATCCGGTACTGACCGATATAGCGCGCTTTTTCCCGGCGACGCTGGAGCTGGCCACCGCGGCGGTCATTATCGCGGCGCTGCTCGGTATCCCGCTCGGCGTCTGGGCGGCGGTGCGGCAGGGGAAATGGGTCGACCAGGTGATCCGGGTGGTATGCCTGGCGGGTCATTCGCTGCCGGTTTTTGTGCTGGCGCTGCTGAGCCTGCTGATTTTTTATGCGGTTTTGGGCATCGCTCCCGGCCCGGGGCGGCAGGATATTATCTTTCAGGATATGGTGCCGCAGGTCACTGGACTGCTAACCCTCGACTCGCTACTGGCCGGCGATTACGACGCCTTCCGCGATGCGCTGGCGCATATGGTGCAGCCGGTGTTGATTATGGCCTACTTCAGCCTGGCCTATATCACCCGCATGACGCGGACCTTTATGCTTAACGCGCTCGGCGGTGAATTTGTGATTACCGCGCGCGCCAAGGGCCTGTCGTCGGCCAGGGTTATCTGGCGCCACGCCTTTCCCACCGTGGCGGTGCAGTTGATTACCGTACTGGCGCTGACCTATGCCGGCCTACTGGAAGGGGCAGTGATTACGGAAAACGTCTTCGCCTGGCCCGGCCTGGGGCAGTATCTCACCACCTCATTGATGAACGCCGATATGAACCCGGTGAT
>JAATGH010000251.1 GCA_015654745.1 Enterobacterales bacterium | reverse complement strand
GAATTGCTCCTTACGGATTATTCAGCCTCCTGTCAGGGTCAACCGCGGCCCATGGAAGCAAGGAACGTGATAATTGTGCGGCTGAAAAATGACGCGCAATCTTACATTTATGAGGCGAGGAATACAAGGGCCGATAGTGGGAAAAACCGCGCGGCGATTGGATTGGAACCAATGAAGTTGAATTGTTAGCAAAAAAACTATTCAAAAACTATAGTTTTAATTCAAAAAAACTGATTAACTTAATCAATAAAGTCTTATTTCCCAACGTATCGTGCTGACATATACTGATTGCAATTTAATCACGTCCGGACGCGCCCCACTCCCGGACGGACAATGATTAACGCTATCTCCAGCACCAGGGAAACACAAAAAAAAAATTGTCATCTCAATTGGCCCCCTCTGGGGGCTTTTTTCTTGGCCCGCCCTGTTACAGATGCGTCTGAAAAAAATCCACGCCCGCCGCCAGGGCAGAGACGGTGATCTTGTGGCCGATACCCGGTTCAGTCAGTAATGTCGCCAGATGCGGGCCGTCACGGGACGCCAGCGCCCCATACAGGCGACTGCTCTGCTCCATGGGTACCAATGGGTCGGCTTCGCCGTGCCAAATTAACAGCGGGCGATTGGCGAGCTTGTCCAACTGGTGGAACACCTCATATTCCGCCAACGGAGCCACAGGAGGCGCACATTCCGTTTGCCGCCCACTGGAGGCGGTCGCCACCGGCGGAAACAGGGTTTTCGATAACGCGACATAGTCACCGGCGCCCATAAAGTCGGCCACCACGTTTAACCATGGATAACGTGCCATCGCCACCAACGCCGTCATCCCCCCCAAGGACGCGCCGCAGATGCCGATGCGCTCACGCTCGACCAGTCCCAGCCGCATGTAGTGATCTTTCAACCCGGGCAATTCGTCGATATTGCTGCGCAGGATATCCCAGAAATGACCCAGCCGCCGTTGCTCATTGCCGTCAAAGCGGGCGCCATGCATGGCGGCATCCGGCAGAATGACGCGAAATCCGGCTTTGGCCAGGGCATAGCCAAAATAGCTGTAGACCTCTTTTGAGGAAGTGTAGCCATGGTAAAAGAATATGGTGGGCAACGGCTGGTGAAGTCGTCCCGCGGGGACCGCATGAATCACCTCGATGCCATCCACCGTTTCCTGATGCATTTCAACCACGTTGCCCCCTGATAGATCTGATGGAAAATGCGCGGTTTTACCGCCCGATTCACAGGCCATTACTATATACTTGAGCGATTGAACAGTGGAATATGAATCTATGAAAACGCTACCCGCTATTCTGCTTACCCTGTGCACCATGATGACCGGCTGTGCGGTATTGACGGGCACACCGGTCGCGCCGCCCGCGCCCACCGATCGGGCGCAGGAAATCCAACGGGACCAGACCGCGCATTTGACGCCTTTCGGGCGGATCACCGTCAATGAACGCGGCAGCCCCATGGACGCGGAACAGGCAATCGCGGCCCAGGCAAATGACCGCCATGCCGTCTACTACCAGATTATCATGCTGGGGGAAACCATTACGCCCGGGGTATGGCGCGGGGAGGCCATTTTATATCGCTAGCCGGGCGCAGGGCGGTCAGGCCGGCTGGCGCTGGCGGACCGCTTCAAACAGGCAAACCCCGGCGGCCACCGAGACATTCAACGACGATACCGAACCTGCCATGGGAATGCTAATCAGCTCATCGCAGAGTTCGCGCGTCAGGCGTCGCATGCCCTCGCCTTCGGCCCCCATCACCAGCGCCAGCGGGCCGGTCAATTTGCTTTGATAAAGATGGTGATCCGCCTCGCCGGCGGTGCCGACGATCCAGACATTATGTTCTTGCAGCAGGCGCAGCGTGCGGGCCAGATTGGTGACACGGATCACCGGCACGGTTTCCGCGGCACCGCTGGCCACCTTTTTGGCCGTGGGCGTGAGCTGGGCGGAACGATCCCTCGGCACGATAACCGCGTGAACGCCAGCCGCATCGGCGCTGCGTAGACAGGCCCCCAGATTATGTGGATCGGTTACGCCGTCAAGCACCAATAGAAAGGGCGCGGCATGCTGTTCGAGTAGCGCCACCAGGTCATTTTCCTGTAGTTGGCGCCCCTCTTGGATTCGCGCGACGATACCCTGATGTACCGCGCCTTCGGCAGTCTCGTCCAGCCACTGGCGATTAGCCACCTGGATCACCACGCCGGCGGACTCCAATTGCACGATCAGCTCATGCAAGCGGCGATCGTCGCGTCCTTTGGCGATGTACACTTCAAGAATACGCTGCGGTTCGCGATCTAATAATGCCTTGATGGCGTGAATACCGTAAATAATTTCGCTCATGTTGCTCTTTTTCGCTATGTAGGCCGTTTCAGCCTACAGGTGGTGTATAGCCGATGCTGTCGGTCGCTGATAATACCGGCCGGTTATTGGCCCGGTTTAGTTTCGGCGCCGCTTCTTTTTCTGCTGCGGCGGGGTTTGCCGCTCGTGGTTTTTTTAGGCGCGTTACTCTCTTCGCCACCGGAGGCTCCCGCCGAGGGTGTCTTGGCTTTCGCGCCGCCGTCATCACTCTTGCGAAAAGCGCTGTCCGGCTCAAAGTTGGCCGGTTTCTTGCTGGAACGACGACGACGCGGCGGCTTGCCATCGCTACCGGGTGCACCGCTGGAAGTACCGGTGCCCCGAGCAGCCTGCTGCGCCCGCCCGCGTTCGGTTTTACCCGCCCCTCTCGGCTGGCGGTGGCTGGACACCAAGGAAAAGTCGATTTTCCGTTCGTCCATATGTACCGCTTCCACCTTAATCTCGACCACGTCGCCCAGACGATACACCCGGCCGCCCGATTCACCGATCAGACGCTGGCCGACGTTGTCATAACGGTAATAATCATTATCCAAGGTAGATACATGGACCAGACCGTCGATAAACAGATCGTTAAGACGGACAAAAAATCCGAATCCGGTGACGCTGGCGATAATACCGCTGAATACTTGGCCAACGTGGTCCTGCATAAAGTCGCATTTCAGCCAATCGGCTACGTCCCTGGTCGCTTCGTCGGCACGTCGCTCGCTCATGGAGCTTTGCTGGCCTAACTGCAGCATTTCCGCCATTTCGGCATGCCAGCCGCCG
>JAATGH010000450.1 GCA_015654745.1 Enterobacterales bacterium | reverse complement strand
GGAGAGGGCGAACGCTTTTAATATTTTACGTCGTTGCATACATTGCACTCCTAAATAAAGAGGACTAACCATCATGGAAGGTAACTCTTCAAAGCAAACGCCGTGCCAGATACCCTTGGCTTAGGGGAATGCCAAATGCGCCCGCTCATCGGCGCGAGGGCGCACCAATATAAAGCAGACATGCGATGCGGTGGGGCGAAATGGTTAAAACTCAAGCAGTTTGGCACGGGAATGAATTAAAGCGGGGCGTCTGTCCCCGGATGGAACGGCCCATAACTGTGCACCGTTGCGGTTGGATTAAAATAATCGTATGGGTCACATTTTTCTCTTAAGGCTTAGCTTAAAGGCATCAGTGACATAAATCACCCTTTGCGCCAATGGTCCATCGCGGTAGGATGTCTTCAAGACTGAACCCGTCCGTTTCTGTCATAAACCCATGCCGCTTAATAAGGATACTCGAATGGTGAATCTCAAAGAGTTTATGCGTTTTTTTAGCGAAAAATTGTCCCATCCCCATCATGTGGAACCCGGCGATCCGGACATTGCCTCGCTAATCAGCGCACTGGGCGATCGAGAAAATATTACGGATGTGGATGCATGCATCACCCGCCTGCGGGTTACGGTGAAAGATCTTAGTAAGGTCAATACGGGAGAAATTCAGCGGCTGGGCGCGCTCGGGGTGGTGGTTATCGGTCAGCAGGTACAGGCTATCTTCGGCCGGCAGTCGGATAACCTACGGCGCGAATTGTCTGAACGTTTCGACCTTGGAGACGATGTGGGCAAATAATGCCCACCGCTAGGGGGGGCCACTGCGCCAAGGCCATCACCTGCCGGGGTGGCTTCGCTCAAGCCGCCTCAGTAGCGCCAGCGCCGCAATCATCACCCCCAGGCTTAGCAGCAACGCGACGCTGGCCATAGCCATTCCGTCGCCGGCCGAGCCTTGCTCAAATTGACGCCAGATATATACCGATACCGTCTGCACTCCGGCAGGCGAAAGTAATAGCGACGTCACCAGTTCTCTGGACGCTACCGCAAACACCATCAGCATCGAAGCCAGCAGCGCCGGAAAAATCAGCGGCAATACGATGAGACGCAGCGCATGACCGGCGCTGGCGCCGTGGACTCTGGCCGCCGGCTCCAAATTGGCGCCCAGCTGGCGTAGCGCGGCGCCCGCATAACGTACTGGATAGGGTAGTAGCAGGCAGGAATAGGCCATTAACAGGATGGCCGGGCTGTTATAAGGCGTTACCGGCCAATACGCGCGGTTCCAGGTCAAGATCAGGCCGACTCCCACGACCATTCCAGGAACGGCGGCGGGCAGTAATGACAACATGTCGATGATAACGGCAAGACGGCTGTTTTTTCTTTCAGCCATCCCCGCCGCCAAAAAGCCGATGACGCCGGTCACCAGGGCGGCACCGAGCGCCAGCCCGAGGCTGGTGGATAACGCGCCGAATGCTTCCCCATGCCAAGTCAATAACGGGTGGAAATGGCGCAAGCTCAGATTGGATAGGGATAATCCCGCCGAAACCGTGTCGGAAAAGGCGGTAGCCAGCATGGCCACCAGTGGCGCAAAGGTTGCTACCCCGACGGTAAGACCGAACAATAGCAAAACCGGCCATTGCCAGATGGCCAGCGGACGGTTGATGGCCTGCACCGGTTTGCCGGTGGTGGTTGCCACATCGCGGCCGGTGCCCAGGGCGCGCTGCATACCGTACGCCGACAACGCGATGACCATGAGCAGCAAGGATAATATCGCGGCCGAGGGTAGGTCGATTGGCCAGTCCGACAGCCGTTGTTCGATACCGACGGTCAATACCCGCACCCCGGCCCGCGTGCCCAACGCGGCGGGTATGCCATACTCCTCAATCCCCAAGGTGAAGGCTAGCAGCAGACCGGCGGCAATCGACGGCAGGGCCAATGGCAGCACGATGCGAAAAAAAGCGCGCCAGGGGCCGGCGCCATGCACCCGCGCCACATCCGCTAGCCGGTGGCCGCTGGCGGCCATGCTGCGCGATACCGCGAAATAAACCACCGGGAATATATTCAGGGACATCACCAGGATCATGCCGGTGCGGCTAAAGACCAAGTGATCAAGTTGCCAACCGGCCCATTGTTGCAGGTAGCCGTTCTGTTGCAAGGTCAGCATCCATGACAGGCCGGCAATATAGGGCGGGGTCAGAAACGGAATCAAAATCAACATATCCCAGCAGCGCGCAAATGGCACCTTGAACAGCCCGCGCATGACGCCCAGGGGGATACCGATGATGGCGCTGACGGCAGCCGTTCCTAAGCCGGTTTCGATAGTATTCCAGAATAATGAAGGTACCAAAGGATCGCGCAGCAGCGCTGGAAATGCGCCAAAGGCATCGGCAAGCGAGTCGGCGGCCAGATGTGGAAAAATCGCCTGCAATAGCACGGACAATAGCGGTGCCGCCACCAAAATCGCCAATGCCGTAAGGGTGAAGATGTTGAGTGTTACATTTCGCATAACGCCATTCTCTACGCGCCTAAGATCCCTCAAGGCATACCGGCCTATCGCCACGCCGGGGAAAAAACCACGGAGGTTATCTTTGGCCGAACAAGGTAGCGAAACGGCGCAATACCGTCTCCCTGGTGGCCGGTTGGGCCGAGGGTTCCGGCAGCAATGACAATTCGCCAAACAGCGGCCGTTTGGCGCCGATATCGCTACGCGCCGGCATCAGCCAGGCTTCGGCTACCAAGCTCTGTCCCGCCGGAGAAAGGACAAAGTCAATAAAGGCCTTGGCCTGCTCCGGTTGCCGGGTCGTTTTGAGTATCATCATTGGCCGGGGAGCGATGACCGTGCCGCTGGCAGGAAAAATCACCTTGATCGACTCGCCATCCTGAATGCCATTGTAGGAAACATAATCGACCGCGCCGAATACCGCGGCCTTGGCGCCCTGCAATACGGGGGTCAGCGCCTGGGCATTGGGACCCGCAATCACCATGCCGTTGTTTTTAAGTTGTTCGAACAGCGTCCAGGCCTGTTCACCTTTTGCGTTCTGCAATCCCATTAACAGATCAAGGGACGCGCCGGACAGCGCGGGATCGGGCGTTGTCACCTTATCTTTGAACGCCGGCTGGGCCAAATCCGACCAGTCATGCGGTTCAGGCGTACCGCTGCGACTGTTCCAGACAATGCCCAACGCTGAAATACCCTGGGCTACGTAGTAGTCGGTTTTGAACTGCGCCGGCACATGCTCCGCGTTGGCACTACGGTATTCCAGTAGCCAATTGCGCTGACGCAGCTCTTCGGCGGTATCCCAGGACGCGGAGATTAAAATATCCGCATGGGGATTGGCCTGCTCCGCTTCCAGTCGCGCCATTACCTTGCCGGTGGTCGCTTGAAAAATGTCGACATTTTCACCGGTCTGCTGTTGATAAGCGGTCGCTAATTTTTTTGCCAGGGAACCAGGGCCTGCGGTATATAAGGTTAGGGCCTGGACTTCCGGAGCTATCAATGTAGTGGCAAGCATCATGGCGCTCAGTACTCCAGTTTTGAAATAAGCCAGCCGACGCGAGTTTTGCATAGTCATCGTATTTACCAGGGTGGGTTAAGGCGTGGTGAGTTCAACGATACGGCCTTTGGCCATATAAGCGATATGTTGCGCGACGATGCCCGCTTCGGCACGATCGTGGGTAACGTAAATGGCGGTAGTGTGCAACTGGGCAAGTAACCGGGCCATATCCCGGCACAAAGAGTCGCGTAAATCGCGATCAAGATTAGAAAGCGGTTCATCGAACAGCAATATTCCGGGTTCTGCTACTATGGCCCTGGCCAACGCGACGCGCTGTTGCTGACCACCGGACAGCTCCGCGGGCCTGCGTGAGGCAAAATCGCTTAATCCGACGCGTTCCAGGACCGCGGCCACACGTGTGTGCCGTTCGGCTCTCGCCACCCGGCGCATTTGCAATGGAAAATCGACATTTTGCGCCACGCTCATATGCGGCCATAATGCGTAGTCCTGAAATACCATACCGATATTGCGCTGTTCGGGGGGGACGCAAAGATGCGAACTGGCGATTAACCGGTCGCCAAAATAAATCTGTCCATGGCTGGGTTGCAACAGGCCGGCCAGTAGCCTGAGCAAGGTACTTTTCCCACACCCCGATGGCCCAAGCAGCGCTAATGTGGTGCCTGCGGGTATCCTTAGGTTGATATCATCCAATACCGCCAGGTCGACAAATCGATGTCCTAGCCCAGTGATATTAATGGTTGCGGGATGATCCCCATCGTTATAACCCATTGTTGAAACTCGTTGGATGGGGCAGATATAGGGCGCGGTGCGGGCATTCCGGCCATAAAAATACAGCGGCGTTTTGCCGCTGAGCGAAGAATGGACAAACAAACATGGCATTATCCTCTGTGGGACTTAATCTGTGCCTGAGTATAAAGTGCCAATATGACGTTTTTATTGCCGTAGGCGGAGGCGGTTAATCCACCTGCCAGCCGCGGGTGGACCAGCTGAAAATCATTCTCTGCGCGGCGCTTTCACACTCGGCGTCAGACAAAATATGCACCGAGAGTTCAGTCTGACGGGTACCCAATAAGGTCCCGGCATATAATGCCCTCAGTGAGACATCGGCGACACGCGGTAGGCGGGTGTTATGTTGCTCCCATTGATTAATAAACGCGACTTCCACCCCAAGTTTATTCCCCAATGACTGCCGAGATAAATTCATTTCCTGGCGCAGAAAACGCATTTCGGCGGAAACCAGACAACCCCGGCGGTTGATTAACTGATTGCCGATCAGTCGGTGCAAGCCCGGTACATCGATAATATATGCTTTGGTTAGCGCCCCAATGCCTTCATATCGATATCCATTTGTTAGCCAGATATTTGATAGTCCACAAGCTATATAATGAAGCATAGATTTTCCTTGCAATAAAACATCCTGTTGGCTTATGACTTATAGTCAAACTAAAAGCATTTGGCAATAGGTGGGTAATTTATGGATATATGTCATTTAACGCAATAGCCGCTTTATGGGAATATTTTTATTAATGCAATAATCTAATGTTTATTAGTGAAATCTATTATTCTAATAATAGATTATTTAAAATAAAAATGAATAAAAATTATGTTGTTTTCAGCTAGTCGGCGTGGGCTTGGGTAAGCCTTGTGGTGCATCTATCACCTTCGAAAACAGAGGTTGGCAAGAAAAACGATCGTGGTAGAATAGCTTTTGTAAAAAAGAAACGCCATTTCAATTTTTATACGGCGTCATCTTAACCTCAAGAGCCGTCACGGCCTTCAATAACAAAAGGTTGATATCCAATGAAAATTGCATTGATTAACGAAAATAGCCAGGCCGCAAAAAATGAGCTTATCGCTGCCACCCTCGCCAAGGTGGTTGAACCTATGGGTCATCAGGTCTTTAACTATGGTATGTATTCTGCTGAGGATAAGGCCTCGCTGACCTATGTGCAAAACGGCATCCTGGCGGCGATTTTGCTCAATTCAGGGGCGGCGGATTATGTGGTCACCGGGTGCGGCACCGGCGCCGGCGCCATGCTGGCCTGCAATTCGTTTCCGGGCGTGATTTGCGGATTGGCCATTGATCCCGCAGATGGTTATATGTTTGCGCAGATCAATGACGGTAACGCCGTTTCTCTGCCGTTTGCTAAAGGCTTTGGCTGGGGCGCGGAGCTGAATTTGCAATATATTTTTGAAAAATTGTTTGAAACGGCCGGTGGACAGGGTTATCCCAAAGAGCGCGTGGTCCCCGAACAGCGTAATAAGAAGATTCTTGATGGGGTGAAAGCGGTCACCTATCGTGATTTCCTCGCCATATTGCCGGATCTTGATAAAGATCTTCTTAAAGGCGCCGTTGCCGGACCGAAGTTCAGGGAATACTTTTTTGCCCATTGCCAGGATCACGCCATCGGCAAATATATCGAATCATTACTGGCCTGAGCGGGTACTGTCGCGATCCACCAGGGTAAAACCGACGTCCATGGAGACCCGTTCCGCACCCATAGGGTCTTTTAGCCGTTCCAGCAGCGCGGTGGCGGCCTGCCGACCGATATGGCCGCCGTCGATTTTTACCGTGGAGAGCGCCGGAAAAGTATGGGCGGCAAAATTCATATCGCCAAAACCCATGACCGCCGCCTGCTGGGGAATGTTGACGCCGCGGCTGGCCGCCTCGGTTAAAACCCCGTGGGCCAGGGTATCTGAAGTGCAGACAATCATCAGCGGCGTGCGCGCTTCGGCCTGATGGGTTAAAGGCGCCAGGCGGTGCAGTAGATGTATCAGTCCGCTGCGGCCTTGTTCAAGCGTAGGCAACCCATGAAAAGTTTGGCGATCGACGGGCGTGATGCCCTGCCTGGCCAGTTGTCGGATAAAGCTGTCGCTACGGCGCATGCCGCGCGGATCGTCTACTTCGATTAGCGCAAATTCCCTGTACCCTTTAGCCAACAGATGCTGAGCTTCCCGTTCGCCGATGGTTTCATGCGAAAACCCCACCAGCATATCAATGGGATCTTCGGTCATATCCCAGGTTTCCACTACCGGAATCCCGGTAGCCCTTAAGCGCTTGCGGCTGAGTTCGGTATGCAGTGTGCCGGTAAGAATAATGCCGTCGGGCCGACGGCTGAGAATCACTTCCAGTAATTCCTGCTCGTGCGCGGCTTCGTAACCGGAAATACCCAAGAGTACCTGATAGTTAGCCTGCGCCAGCTTGGCGGCGATGGCTTGAAACGTATCGGAAAAAATGGGATTGGTCAGCATTGGCACGATAACCGACACCAGGCGGGTACGGTTGGAGGCGAGTGAACCGGCGATTTGATTACGCACATAACCCGTTTCCTCAATAACCCGTAGCACCTTGAGCCGGGTGTTTTCTTTTACCAGGTTGGGCTGGTTCATCACTCTGGAAACGGTGATTGGCGCGACCCCGGCAAGCCTGGCCACGTCAAAGACGGTTATACCATGAGTTGAGCGGGCGGAGGTGGCATTGGTTTTTCTTGGCATGGGGTTTATCGGGCTCGTAAAAATAGTCATCGGCAATGCTACCGCTACCGGGGCCACCGGGCAATTCAAACCCGCCCGGGTTGCGTGGCCGATCGAGATTAACCGTGTTTTGCGGATGTATTGCCAAAAATAGTGTTTCCAGCGGCGGGGTTTTCCGTTTATAACAGTATAACTGTCATCATCGGACGGTAGCGTAAATCTTCACCCGCGAAAACGGGCCCCCATAAACCGCCACCTGAACATACACCAGGAGTCGCGAGATGATTGTTGATCGATTAAAACGTTTGTTCATCACCCCGCAAGAAGAGCCGGCCAGCGATATGTT
>JAATGH010000424.1 GCA_015654745.1 Enterobacterales bacterium | reverse complement strand
GTTCTTACGATAACCTATTGAATTTAATATATATATTGATTCATAAGAAAGCATAAATAAGAAATGGTGGTGCCCGGACTAGCACAAAAACGCCGGGAGCGTTTTTGCACAGCGATTTAGCGCTGGCCCGCAGGCTAAGCCTCAGGGATGAGGCGAGTCATCGAACGTAGTTCGATGGAGAGTCCGTACGCCAGAAAGCAAAAAACCAGCCCAACGGCTGGTTTCTTTAATTCATGGTGCCCGGACTCGGAATCGAACCAAGGACACGGGGATTTTCAATCCCCTGCTCTACCGACTGAGCTATCCGGGCAACGCGCCGCATTAAACCGTATTGGCCGCATTTCGTCAATGGGTTTATCAGCGAATTATGCGAAACACCGCTTAATTGCTGGCTTTTCAGGCAAAATAAGGGTTTGCCTTAGGTTAATGCGCCGTTTTTGCGGCACAGGGACAAGCGCAGAATGTCCTCCGCCAGACGGCGCGCCACCGCGACATCCTGTAGCTGGTGTTTCACCAGCAGTTTACTCAGGCAGCCCTCCAGTATCAGCTCCATTTGCTGCGCAACCATGGTCGGATCGTCAGCCTCCAGCTGAACCAGCAGCTCGCGCGTATAGGCGTAGGACGCCTGTTTTTGCCGCTCGGCCAACTGGTGAATCGGATGATCGGTGGCGGGATAAAAGCTGCAGGCCGCGACAAACAGGCAGCCAGGGTAGCGCTGCAGCCGCACCTGCTCATCCAGCACCTGGTAACGGGCCAGCAGCTTTTGCTGCGGGTTCAGCGTATCGTCCAGCAGCAGGCGGCTGCGCCAATTGTCCACCTGTTCGCCATGATGGCGCAGGCAATCGTAAAGCAAGGCTTCGCGATCCGGCCAGAATTGCTGAAATTCGGCAGGGTCGATGGCCAGTTCGCCGGCAAGCATCTCCAGAGAGACAAGGGTAAAACCTTTCTGTTCCAAAAGGTTCAACGCATGATCAAGAACCTGTTCGCGTTGCACGTATGCCTCCTAAACGCTGGTTATGGCCGATCCTTGGGGGGCGAGTAACGGATAATCTTCTGCAAATGACGATTAAACTCATCGGCATTCATAAAGCCGGTTACCCTAGAATCAGGAATTTCCCGTCCCTGACGGTCGAAAAACAGGATGGTGGGTAACCCCATCACCCGCAGCTGGTTCAACAATGCCTTTTGCGCCGGCGAATTGTCCGTGACGTCCGCCTGCAATAGGGTCAGTTTACCCATGTTCTGTTGTACGCTATCGGTGGAAAAAGTCTGTTTTTCGAGCTCATTACAGGCCACGCACCAGGCAGCGTATAAATCCAGCATCAACGGCTTATCGGGGGCGCGGCGCAATGCGGCGCCGATGTCCTCCACGCGGGCGATCGGGATAAACGCCGGCCCTTGGGCCATCGCCGTCGGCATGACGCCGCGTGACGGCGCAAAAGCCCAGTCCTGCAGCGGTCGGACCACCACCAGTATGATGGCCAGCAGGATAATTTGCACGATCCGGCTGCCTCGATAAACCCCGGTTAAGCTTAGCAGGAAGGCCCAGCCAAAAAACGCCACCGCCAACAGACTCCACAGCCGCAGACCCCAGGTATCGCCCAGGATGCGTTCCAACAGGAACACCGGCAGCGCGAGGATCACAAAACCGAATCCTTCCTTGACCCGCTGCATCCATGGACCGCCGCGCGGCAACAGCCGGTGACCGAACAGCGCCGCCGCCACCAGCGGAATACCCATGCCAAGCGCATAGAGGTACAGCGTGACGCCGCCAACCGCCAGATTACCGCTTTGGGCGATATAGAGCAAAATTGCGCTCAGCGGCGCGGTGGTGCAGGGCGAGCAAAACAGGCCGGCCAGCGCGCCCATGATAAACACGCCCGGTAGCGATCCGCCGCGTTGCTGGTTACTCCACAGCGTTAGCCGGGTCTGCAGCGTGGAAGGCAGTTGGAGCGTGAATAGGCCGAACATGGAACATGCGAGCACAATAAACAACGCCGACAGCCCGATAAGCACCGCAGGTTGCTGTAACGCCGCCTGGAATTGCAGACCGGCGGCGGCCACCGCCATGCCAAGCAGGGTGTAGGTGATCGCCATGCCCTGCACGTAGACCAGCGCCAGCGCCAGCACCCGTCCAGTGCCCAGGGAGCGTGCGCCGCCGCCGAGGATGATGCTGGCAATCAACGGATACATGGGCAGCACGCAGGGGGTAAACGCAATGCCAATGCCTATCAGCAGCGCCCACAGCGGGGTAAAGGGCAGGTCGGTGTGATCCGACCGGGCCACGCGAATATCAATGGGGCCGGCATGGGAGGGTTCCGGGGACAGGGTCACCGCCGATAACGGGATTTCCCGGGTTTCCGGCGGATAGCAAAACCCGGCCTCGGCGCAGCCTTGATACGTCACCCGCACTATGGCGCCTTCGTTCGCCTGACGCAGCGGCACGTCCAACTGCAACGGGATACGGTACACTTGGGTATCGCCAAAAAACGCGTCGTGATGGGCGGTTCCGGGCGGTAGCGACAGGTCGCCAAGGGTGGCGTTAACCGGCTCCAGCTTCAGCTGCTGGCGGTACAGGTAATAGCCCGGGCGTATTTGCCAGCTGAGCCGCAGCATGGCACCTTGCTGCTGAAAATCGAAACTAAAAGCCTGATCCACCGGGACAAAGGCGGACGTGGTCGAATTGCCGAACAATGCGGCGGCGGCGGGGGGCGGCACTAGGCCGAATCCCAGCCATGCCAGCAAAATCAGTGTAAGGACGCGCTTAGCCATGTTAGATAGTCTGGATCGCCACCCTGAACGGGTAATACCAGTAGCTCCGGTGTTTGATAGGGGTGGTGTCGTTTGATGCAGATAATCAGATCCCGCTGATGCCTGACGTGGCTTTTTATCAGCATCTGCACTTCATCTTCTTGCTCGAGTTTGCCTTCCCATACATAAAAGGAGGTTGCCCCGGGCAGTAGCGTGACGCAGGCGGCCAGCTTTTCGTTTAACAAAATACCGGCCAACGTTTGCGCGGTGGCGGCATCGGGCGCCGTGCACAGCACTACGATAATGCCATTTTCGGCGGACCCGCCGTCACCGGATGGGGGAATGGATACAGGTTTTGCTGCAGGGAATTTTGCTGCCATAACAACCTCGCGGTATAACGCCGAACGGCAGTATAACCCGTGCGGCGCGCCGGCAACAGCAATCAAACTGGCCTAAGGACCGGCGGGGACTGCCCGGCCCTCACCGGGAATGCTGTAAATACAGGGG
>JAATGH010000396.1 GCA_015654745.1 Enterobacterales bacterium | reverse complement strand
GTCTTGCGAGCACCGTCGACGAGTGGCCGCAGCACGGCTGCCTCTCGGCGTTGGTATCCTGCGGATCGCTGCCCACCGGCCCCAAATGGCTATACGGATTGCGAAATAAACCCATGTCATATTTCACATTCAGCACATGGCGCACCGCTTCGTCGATCTCCTGTTCTTGCACCTCGCCGCTTTTCACCAGTTCCGGCAGGTAACGGATAAAATACTCATCGCTCATGCTCATATTGATACCGGCGTTAAGGGCAATTTTCACCGCCTGTTTCGGGTCGCTGGCCAGCCCATGCTTGATCAACTCCTTGATAGCGCCGTGGTCACTGATGGTAATGCCGGTAAAGTGCCACTGTTTACGTAAAATATCCTTTAGCAACCATGCGTTGGCCGTGGCCGGCACGCCGTTGACGGTGTTAAGCGACACCATCACCCCGCCGCTGCCCGCATCCAGGGCCGCCTTATACGGCGGCATATAGTCCTGAAACATGCGCTGGGGGCTCATATCGACGGTGTTATAGTCCCGCCCGCCTTCCACCGCGCCGTAGAGCGCGAAGTGTTTGACCGAGGTCATGAGCGCATGGCGTTCGCCGGGGTTGGCGCCCTGAATCGAGCGCACCAGCGTCTGGCCGATTTGCGAAGTGAGGTACGTATCTTCCCCCAGCCCCTCCGATACCCTGCCCCAACGCGGATCGCGGGAGATATCCACCATCGGCGCCCAGGTCATATTCAGGCCGTCCTCGCTACCTTCATAGGCGGCGATGCGTCCGCTGGTGGCAACGGCATCAAGATTCCAGCTGGAGGCCAGTCCCAGGCTGATGGGGAAGATGGTCCGTTGACCATGCACAATGTCGTAGGCGAAAAATAGCGGGATCTTCAGCCTGGGCAACTGCATGGCCTGGTCCTGCATCGCGCGGATATCCTGGCGGGTGACGGTGTTGAAAATCGCGCCTACCTGCCCGTTTTTAATCATCTCCCGAATCGCTTCTTTGGGGTTTTCCGGGCCAACGCTTATCAGCCGAAGTTGACCGATTTTTTCCTGTAGCGTCAATTTTTGCAACAGCGCGGCTACGTAAGCATCGCGGGGCAAATCGGGAGAAGGGAGTTGGGTGTTGTCCGCCAGGGCGGGATTGAGCGTTAATGCGGCTAGCAGGCTAATTGAACACAGCCATTTCATATCGTTGTTCTCACACGGGCAAAAGCGGGCCAAACCGAGAGCCGGTCATGGGACGTAAGGGGTAATATGCCATAGGGCAATGCAGCACGTAGTGTAGACCATCACGGAGTTGAAAGGGTAAGGTTAAATTATTGATAGCATTTGTTTCCAGTTAACCGTTGAAAGCGTCGGCCCTTCAGGCCGAAAATGGCACGCAAACCATTAAGCACAGGTTTTATGTCATTCGGATCAAATATAAGGGAAATTATCATGACCCAGTCCTCAGACTATTTATCCCATGCGTTTATTTCACAACTTACCGCTATTGCCGGCAAACGCGCCGTCTTGACCGACCATAAGCAAACCCAGCGCTATTTAACAGGATTCCGCTCCGGCCACGGGCCGGCCCTGGCGGTAGTGTTGCCCGAGACATTATTATCCCTGTGGAAAATTTTAGAGGCCTGCGTTGCCGCTGATAAAATTATCATCATGCAGTCGGCCAATACCGGGTTGACCGAAGGCTCGACCCCCAGCGGTTCCGACTATGACCGCGAGGTGGTATTGATTAGCACCCGCCGGCTGGACGGCGTGCAGCTGCTCGATGAGGGACGCCAGGCGCTGGCGCTGGCCGGCAGCACGCTATACACCTTGGAAAAAGCCTTGAAACCGCTGAACCGGGAACCCCATTCCGTTATCGGCTCATCGTGTTTAGGCGCGTCGGTAATCGGCGGGATCTGTAACAACTCCGGCGGTTCCTTGGTCAAACGCGGGCCAGCCTATACCGAAATGGCACTGTTCGCGCAAATCGATGAAAACGGCAAGCTGCGGCTGATTAATCACTTGGGCATCGATCTTGGCGCGACACCTGAGCAGATCCTGACCCGTCTGGAAAATCAGCAATATTCCGCGGCGGATGTTCATCATGCCGATCGGGCCTGCTCCGACCCTGATTATGCCCAGCGGGTAAGGGATGTTGACGCCACGACCCCATCGCGGTTTAACGCCTACCAGCGTCGGCTGTTCGAAGCTTCCGGCAGCGCCGGCAAGCTGGCGGTGTTCGCGGTGCGTCTGGACACGTTCCCCGCCGAGCAACGCCAGCAGGTATTTTATATCGGTACTAACGATCCACAGGTACTGACACGGCTGCGGCGCGACATTTTATCCGGCTTCACCCACCTGCCGGTGGCCGGTGAATATATGCATCGCGATTGCTACGACATCAGCGCCACCTATGGTAAAGATACCTTTATCTTGATAAATCGTCTGGGCACCGACCGCATGCCATGGCTGTTTCAGCTAAAAGGACGCATCGACGCTACGCTAAACGCCTGGTCATGGCTTCCGACCCAGCTCAGCGACCGGCTGATGCAGGGACTTAGCCGACTGTGGCCGCGACATCTGCCGCCGCGCATGCAAGAGTACCGCGACCGCTACGAACACCATCTGCTGCTGAAAATGTCCGGTGACGGCATTAACGAGGCCTCGGCTTATCTCGCCCGATTTTTTGAACAGGCCGAGGGAGACTATTTCACCTGTACACAAGATGAAGGTAATAAGGCGTTTTTACATCGCTTCGCCGCCGCCGGCGCCGCCGTACGTTATCATGCGGTACACGGTGATAAGGTCGCCGATATCCTGGCGCTGGATATCGCTTTGCCTCGTAATGAGACCCAATGGTTCGAGACGCTGCCGCCGGAGATCGATCGGCAGATCGTGGCAAAGCTGTATTATGGCCATTTCATGTGCCATGTATTCCATCAGGATTATATCGTGCGCAAGGGGGTGGATAGCCACGCGCTAAAACAGCAGATGCTGGCGCTGCTTGACCAACGCGGCGCCGAGTATCCCGCTGAACATAACGTAGGGCATTTGTATCAGGCCAAACCGCCGCTGGCGGAATTCTATCGACATATCGATCCTACCAATAGTTTTAATCCCGGTATCGGCCACACGTCAAAACGAAAACATTGGTGTGAAGACTGCGCCGAACATCGGCAACCTTAGGCGATATTCCGCCGTTGGCCCGGCCCCCTTTAAGCCTCAAATTTCCACCGCGTGCAAAGGGGGACTTGGCAAGTGCGATGACCTTTGCAATACTGCTTCGCAGTGTTACAAGGCATGATCGTTCTATACAGGAGCTGACGTATAGCCGGCGGCCGGTCCTGCGCGCTTTTTGCCGGTAATCATGAATATCAGGGATGATCGGTTCTTCTTTTTTTGACAAGGCACCGACTCTTTTATGAAATATGTCATCGTTGGTACAGGTAACATCAGCCATACCTATCTCCAGGCGCTGCAGGCATTGCCGGCCAGTGAAGCCGTCGGTTTTATTTCCCGCGGCAAAACGACGCCCGCCGCTCCAGGCGCATTACCCTATTGGCCTACGCTTGCGAGTGTGGATCGGCCCTACGATGCCGTCATTATTACCACGCCCAACGGTCTGCATCACCAAAGCGCCATCGAGGCCGCGCGGCTGGGGAAACATATCCTGGTGGAAAAACCGCTGGATATCAGCCTGACCGCCATGGATGCCATGATTAGCGCCGCTGCGCAGCACCATGTCACCCTGGCGGTATGTTATCAGCGCCGCACCAACCCCGACAACCAGGCCATCAAGGCGTTATTGGAGCAAAACGCGCTGGGCCGTGTTTATTCCGCCGATCTCAGCTGCCGTTTCTGGCGCGATGATGCCTACTATGCCAGCGCCGATTACCGTGGCGGCTATGCTATCGATGGCGGCGGCGTATTTATGCAACAGGCCAGCCATAATATCGATAACTACGTCTGGTTATTCGGCCTGCCCGATCGGCTGCATGGGGAACTGGACACGTTTTCCCACGCTATCGAGGCCGAGGATCACGGCGCGGTAGTATTGCGCTACGCCAATGGCATGATCGGCACGATCGTCGCGTCAACCTGCGCGCGGCCAGGTTATCCGCCCCGATTGGAAGTGAGCTGTGAAAAAGGCACCTTTACCCTGCTTAACGACTGCATCAGCGAATGGCATATTGACGGTATCGATAATCCAGCCTCATTGATTCCCCCCGCCCCTGACGGCGGCGCCAGTACCCCCAACATGAGCGACAGCTCGCGCCATGAGGCGATCATTGCCGATTTTGAGCGGGCGATTACGCGGGGAGCGACGCCATTGGCGGGGGCGGCCGATGCCCGCCGGGCCACCGAGCTGATATTACGGATTTACCAGTGCCGTGCGAGGAACCTTTGATGCATCAGCTCAGGGCAGCCCGTATTGATGAATTGGCCAAACTCACTGAGCTTTGTTTACAGTCGAAAGCCTTCTGGGGTTATGACGAGGCGTTTATTCACGATTGCCGCAATAAGCTCACCTTTCAGCCTGAGGATATGGAACGTTCACAAATCTGCGTGGCGGAACATAACCACACCTTACTGGGCGTAGCGCAATTACTGTTTACCGATGAGATCGCTTTTCTGGAACGGCTATTTGTTGCGCCGGCCAATCTTAAAACCGGCATCGGCAAAGCGCTGTTTGGCTGGTCAATCAACACGGCGCACCGCGCCGGGGCCAAACGATTGCTCATCGAATGCGATCGCCATTCCGCCGGTTTTTACCAACGAATGGGCGCGCGTGAAGAGGGTTCGGTAGAATCCGGCGCCTTCCCCGGTCAGCGGGTACCGCGGTTTAATATTACCCTGACGCCATGCCGGCGCGCCGAAGGCCAGTAGCCCGTCGACCGCTTATCGTTTTATGCAATACTATGACGGAGTGCCAAATCGTGTATCAACTGCATATTGCCAATAAAAATTACTCGTCGTGGTCGTTACGCCCCTGGGTATTGATGAAAACGTTGGCGATTCCCTTTACCGAGACCTTGCATAGATTTCAATCCGCGGACAATCATGATGTTTTTCAGCATTTTTCACCGTCTGGCCGGGTGCCTATATTAAATGATGGTGCCCTCGTCGTATGGGATTCCCTGGGAATTATCGAATACCTCGCGGAAACCCATGCCGGCGTTTGGCCAGAACAATACCAGGCACGCGCTTGGGCTCGCTGCGCCGCGGCGGAGATGCATTCAGGTTTCACTACGCTGCGATCGCTGTGCCCGATGAACTGCGGCGCACGCGTGCGGCTGCCCGCGATCCCACCGGCCCTGCAGGACGATCTGACGCGGCTGGATGATCTTTGGCAGCAGGGGTTGTCGGCCTTCGGCGGTCCGTTTCTGGCCGGTCCGGCGTTCAGCGCTGTGGATGCCTTTTTCGCGCCAGTGGTATTCCGGATCCAGACCTATGACTTACCGCTGTCGTCGGCGGCCATGGCGTGGTGTCGACAAATGCTGGCGCTACCTGCCATGACGCAGTGGTACCGGGACGCGCTGGCCGAACCCTGGCGCGAAGCATCCCATGAGGCTGAAACGGCGGGACGGGGCGTGATTATCGACGATTTGCGCGGCCGGGCCGGGTAGCACCGACCGCTTCGGTGAGTTGGTCAGTCTACCTGCCGGAGAGCAGCGCCGTTACCGTTCTTTGCGGTCTGCCCCGCTTTTACGCTCTTTGGCTTTTTATAGACCGTCTGGCCAGTCTTGGTCTTTTTATAAGCCGTCTGGCCCGGTTTGTCGTATTTATGTTTTTTAGCCACCGCCATCTGACCGGACTTACCCACTTTGGTTTTATTCAAGGCTGTCTGACGCGACGCAGACGTTTTGGCCTTCTTTAAGCCGGTCGTTTTGGTACGATGAGCCGCGGCTTTATAAGCCGAACGGGTTGAGCGCAGCGGGCCTGACTGGGCCAATAGCGTCGGCGGCAAAGAGGTGTCGCGGCCGGTTTCCAGCCAGCTGCGAATCCGGTTGGCATCCGCGAAATGCGTGTATTTGCCGAAGGCATTCAGTACCACCAGCCCCACCGGCCGATGATTAATGACGGTGCGCATGACCAGGCAGTGTCCGGCCGGGTTGGTAAATCCGGTTTTTGTTAACTGAATGGTCCAATCCGGGCGATAGACCAGGTGATTAGTATTGCGAAACGGCAACGTATAAGGCGGGTTGCTAAAGGTTGCCATGGCTTCGTGGGTTGTGCTGAGTTCGGTCAGCAATGGGTACTGCTGGCTGGCCATCAGCAATTTTGACAGATCGCGCGCCGTAGAAACATTATTCGGCGATAAGCCGGTCGGCTCCACATAATGGGTGTGCGTCATACCCAGGGATAACGCCTTGGCGTTCATGGCGGCAATAAAAGCAGAATAACCACCAGGATAATGGTGGGCCAGGCTGGCGGCCGCACGGTTTTCCGACGACATCAGCGCCAGCAGCAGCATACTCCGCCGGCTTATTTCACTGCCCACCCGCACTCGCGAGAAGACGCCTTGCAATTCCGGCGTCTGATGAATATCCACCGAAATGATTTCATCCATCGGTTGCCCGGCGTCCAACACCACGATGGCCGTCATCAATTTTGACAATGAAGCAATGGGCACCACTTTATCCGCATTCTCGGAATAAAGCAGATGGTTATCCGCCATGTCGAATACAATAGCGCTACCGGATGCGATCACCAACGGCGAGGCCATAGGGACCTGCTCCGCATTAACGGCGGCACTGGCGTCAAGGATGGCCACATTACCGAGCGCAAGAAGAGACGCGCCAAAACAAGCGAAACGAAAAAAAGATAACATTATTCAGTACCTGAAAATTACAGCAGGACCGCTGTTGATGACGCCATAGTATATCCGATTCTTCGCAAACGAAAATCGCTAAACGCCCGTTTTTTTTTGAAACGAAAAAAGGCCGCGGTTTGATTGACAAATATCAGCGAGCCACAGCTGGATTAGCGGGTTATTTCGACCCGGTTAATCTATTCGTAACCCGGTTTATGGCAAATAAATAATCAAGGTCAATTACCCACCCACAATTTTAAAGACATAACGCCGCAGATTTGCGTTAAACATAATTATCCGGTTATTCCCTTGGCGAGTTATTTTTATCCAGTGTCTGCATTACGGATTTGCCGGTAATAATCGTTTTTCGCACCAAGGTTAAAAATAGCGTGATGGCAATGAGATGGCACCCCCAGATCGTCAGGCCCATCGTCACGACCGAAGTACCGCCAATCCCGCTAATGGGGACGCTTAGCGCGCCAAGGGCAAACATCGCCACGCCAATCATCGCCGATGCGCTGCCGGCGTTGTTAGCTTGGGTTTGCATCGCCATGGAAGATGACAGGGTACCGATCAGGCCGTTGATCATCACCGAAAAAAACAACGCCAACAAAATGAGCGGCAATGACAAATTCAGCGCGCCGCTGAGCAGCAACGCCGACGAAGCGATTCCCGCGATGCCTAGTCCAATGCAAAGTATCCGGTATTCGCCGAAGTGCACGCTGGTTCTGGCGGCGATTTGCGCGGCGGCAATCAGCCCCAGTCCATTAATAGCAAAACAAAAACTAAACGACTGCGGACTCAGGCCATAGAGTTGTTGCAATACAAACGGCGATGCGCCGATGTAGGCAAACATACCCGCCATACTAAACCCCTGGGTGAGGCATAGTCCCATAAATCGCCGCTGCATCAGCAACTGTCCCAACGCGCCAAACATGCTCAATAAGGATGCCTGACTGCGTTTCGGCGGCGGCAACGTCTCTTTAAGCCGCCATAAGCATAGGGTCAGCAGGATTAACGCAATAGCCGCCAGCACGATAAACAGCCCGCGCCAGTTGGTCCAGGCCAACAGCGCGCCGCCCAATACCGGCGCGGCGATCGGCGCCACGCCGTTCACCAGCATCAGTAACGCGAAAAATTTGGTCAAGGCATGTCCGCTGTAGAGATCCCTGGCCATCGCGCGGGAGATCACCGCGCCACCCGCCCCGGCCAACCCCTGCAACAACCGCGCCGACAGAAGTTGGCCGATATTCTGCGCCACTGCGCACCCGATAGAGGCCAGCAGCAATATGATCAGGGAAACCAATAGCGGCCTCATACGGCCTAATTTATCGCTGAGCGGACCAAAGAACAGTTGGCCGAACCCCAGGCCCAACAGCCCGGCGGTTAAGCTAAGCTGCGCGCTGGCGGCGTTGGTCGCCAGGTCGGCGGCCAGCTGAGGTAGGGAAGGAAGGTTAAAATCGGTACACAGTGGACCCAGTGCTGACAAGGAGCCAAGTACCAGAATGAAACTCAGTCGTTGTGGTGAAATAGTCATGAATATATCACTATAGCCGAAAAAAAATACCTCGATAACGCGCAGCACCGGGGGGATGAGCAGGCATTGTCGGCAAAAAACGGAGATTTGTCAGTTTTTCTGTGCTAAAGAGATCAATTTCCTATGCACAGTTGAT
>JAATGH010000366.1 GCA_015654745.1 Enterobacterales bacterium | reverse complement strand
GCGTTGCGGAATTTATTGGCAATCGCGCCTTTTACCGCGGCGTTGATATCCGCATCGTTAAAGACAATATAAGGAGCATTACCGCCCAGTTCCATGGAGATTTTTTTTAAGGTGTCAGCGGCGTTGCGCATCAAGGTTTTGCCTACCGCGGTGGATCCGGTAAAGGTCACCTTGCGCACCTTATCGCTGGCCATAATAGCGTCGCTGATGGCATGGGTATCCCCCGCCACGCCATTAACTACGCCGTTTGGCACCCCCGCCTGCTGGGCGAGGGCCAATAAGGCAAACGCCGAAAGCGGCGTATTGTTGGCCGGTTTGATAAGCGTTGTGCATCCCGCCGCCAGCGCCGGCCCCAGTTTGCGCGTTAACATGGCTAGCGGAAAATTCCACGGCGTGATCGCCGCCACCACACCAACCGGTTCACGCGTGGCCAAGATGCGCGAATGGGCTTTGGCCGGCGGTATAATCTCGCCATTGGCCCGTTTCGCCTGCTCAGCAAACCATTGGATAAAACTGGCCGCGTAGATCACCTCACCTGCCGCTTCCTGCACGGGTTTACCCTGCTCCGCCGTCATTAATTCCGCCAGGTAGCGCTGGTTTTCCATGATCAGTTGGTACCAGCGGTAGAGTATCTCTGAACGCTGCTTGGCGGTTTGGTCACGCCAGGCGGGGAAAGCGGCATATGCGGCATCAATGGCGGCCTTGGTTTCGGTTAGGCCGCATTTAGCAACGCTGGCCACCCGTTGACCATTGGCCGGGTTGAGCACCTCGAAGGTGTCCCTGGCTTGGCGCCATTCGCCGTTAACCAAATAACCGGTTTTGAACAGGGGATGACCCTGCAAATGCATGGGTTCGCTCATCATTATTCTCCTTAGCGAGGTTTTTCCAAACAAGGAAATTACCGACAATGGCCTAAGTATAGATGACGACACTGGAATGATCGGCCGGGAAACCGGCCGACGGGGCTAATCGCTCAACGCACGGCGGTAGCGCTGCAGGGTATCGGCAAGCCGCCGCACCGGTTCGGTCACATCGTCAGCGGCATGATATTGCACTAGCTTTTCTTGATAGACGCGTAGTTCTTCCAGCAGGTGGTTAAAATGTTCACCGCGGCGTAGTTCATTGCGCGCGACCAGCACGCGGTCGGCGGTGGCGCGGATCTGCCGATGAAACGCGGAAAGATCGGCGTTAACGGGAATGTCGGCCATGCGCAGGCGCTGATGGGTAATAATCAGGGTCAGGGCAAGGCGGTATTTAGCAATATCCGCCGGGAAAAGGGTAAGCAACTGGAATAACTGCTGGTAGAGTGCCGGCAGATGATTCTCGCTCCGCCTGACTTTGTTGGTAGATAACGTCGACACCGCGCCATAGACAAAGCGGTTAAGCAATACCCGGCCGATGCGGGCCTTGGAGCTGTCGCGGATCAGCAGTATCACCAAGGTCGCCAGGCCGCAGCCGACGATCTGCCCGATGGCGCTGTCCAGGAAGGTATTGACCGAAAACGTCATGGGATTGGCCAGCACCAAAACATTGATGGTTCCGGCCAGGGTACCCAAAGTGCCGAGACGACGTTTTTGTACCTCGATGCCGATGAGAAACGCCAACACCCCCAGCGCGATGCAGAGCAGCAGCATGCTTTGCTGCGTCGACGGCATAATGAACATGTAATAGAGCGCGCCGATGGGCAAGGCCAAGGACATGCCAATCATAAAATCTTTGCAGACCAGCAGGGGATTGGGTAAGCGCATGGCCAGCGATGTGACTACCGCAATCATGACCATGCAGCTACTGCCGGAGGTCCAGCCGGTCCAGAGCCAGAACAGGCAGCCCAGCGCGGTGGCGACCCCGGTACGCAGGCCATTGATCATCGCATGGTGTCGTTCGGCGGAAGGCGCGGTAATAATCACCTGATCGGTTAATACCTGCTCTTCAATTTTACTAATACGGGTGTTGTTTTTGACCCCTTTTGACAGCAGCAGGTAGCGCGTGGCGGTACCGACCCAGGTATAGAGCGTCTGTGGCGTATCCCTTGACGGCGTGTTGGCAATCACCTGACGCATCAGCTTCATGCGTTTATGTATGTCGGCCACCGTCTCCACCGGTTCATTAAACAGCGCCAGCAGCTGAGCGTTGATTAAATCAGGACGGCTTTGCAAAATGAGAAACGTTTCGCAAGCCTGGGTGATAAGCATCAGCGACAGGGTATTGATTGCCCGCAGCCGGCGATTGCAGCGCTGCCAATGCGCGGACTCCATCATCAGGTTGGCCCGCATGCCGTCCAGGGCGGTGGTGAATTTGACTAGGTCGCCCCAGGATTTATCAATATCCTCTTTCGCGGCATTGTTGATACACAGCAAAAATAGCCGATATTGATCCACCAGTAATTGATCTACCGTCCGGTCGATATCTTTTTTTATGGAACGCGGCGAAAACAAAATATCCGCCAAAATGGCGCAAACGATGCCCAGTACGATTTCGCTACAGCGTTCAATAGCGAATTGCGGCGTGACCTGGGGCTGGGATTGGATGCTGACGATGATAATCAGCGCGGTATAGCCCGCCAATCCTAGGGCGTAGGAGTTCTGGACCCGCACCAGCGAGGAGATCCACATGCAGGTTCCGGCCCATATGCAGCTCAACAGCAGCATGACGACCGGTGCGCGGATAGTCAGGGTGATGATAACCAGGGCGCCGAGGCACCCGATAAAGGTGCCGATAATCCGTAACATGCCACGGTGCCTGATGGCACCGGCAAAGGGCTCGCCGCCGGCGGCAAACGCGGGGCCGGCGGCCACGATGGCGGCGGTGAGCACCGACCAGCGCGGCGTTTGCAGCTGAAAATGAAACCCGAGGAACAGGGCCAGCAGGATGGCAAAAGTTAATTTGATCGCAAAGCGACAGCGAATAAACAGCGGCTGAAACATTAGTTTGCCACCCGGTTAGCCGAACTCACGCAGACGATGAATGAGCTTCATCATCGGTGACAGATGGTTGCGACCGCGATCGCGATTGCCGGTGACGACCACGGTTGCGGTGGTACCCGCCGGGTAGAGATCCCCTTGCTGTTCATCAAGCCGGATTTTCACCGGTACCCGTTGTGCCAGACGGACCCACTCAAGGTTGGAATCCACAGTGGCCATGCCCTTGCTGCCCACCGAACTGCTGCTGTTGGTGACGCCGGCCGAGACGCTATCCACCGTACCGTAAAATACCCGGTTACTGCCCAGCGGCGTGATTTCAACGCGATACCCCGGCCGTACGCCTTCCAGTTTGGTCTCTTCCATGTAGGCCAGTAAATAAAAGGAGTTACGTTTTACCAACGCGACCGAAACGGTGCCGCGGGTGATAAATTCGCCGGCGTGAACGTTGAGGTTGGTAATCCATCCTTCGGCCGGCGCGCGTATGGTCGTGCGGTCAAGATCGATTCTGGCAAGATCCCGGGCGGCAATCGCCTTGGCCAATTGATGTCCTACGGTGGTCAAATCATTGCTGGCCTGATCGATTGCCTCCTGGGACATGGCACTAGTGCCCAAACGTAGCCGTCGACCCGCTTCGCGTCGTTTCTCGGCGACTAAAGCCTGGTAGTAGTCCACATCCGCCTGGGCCTCGTCGAGAGCCTGTTGATAACGCGGCCGATCGACGACAAACAGGATATCGCCTTGCTTCACCAGTTGATTATCGCTGACGCGTACTTCGGTCAATATTCCGCTGACGTCCGGAGAGATGGCCACGACATCAGCGGTGAATTTGGCATCACGAGTCCAAGGGGATTCAGTGTAGAACGCCCAAGCCCTGAATATCGCGATGGCGGCAATAAGAACCAATAGCAGGGTTATCGCGATTCTAATTATTTTTATTGCAACAGTTTTCACAGCGACCTCAAACGAAAAGACAAGAAACCAGATAGAACACACAGCAATATAACGCGGTATTAAACAAGGCCGGATGCCATACAAAGTCGTAAATGCCCGTCGGTTGCAATACCCTGCGCAGCAGGAAAAACAGTAGCATTGAAACCAGCAGTTCAAAAAATACCGGTGGAAATGACAGGCCGAAAATCACCATAACCGGAAGTAAACTCATTAATTTTCCTTTCTTTTTCCTTATGACGATTGCCGGCGGCCGATCCGCATCGGGCAGCGCCGTGCCATGGCCCTCTGTGCCGTGGGCAGCCCTTGCCGGTATGCGTGCTAGGTTAGTATAGAACTCAGGAGGAGGACCTATGGAGTTTCCGGCGGAAATAGCAGGTTAATACAGATTGGCGAATACCTATTCAGAATGTTACTGTTTATTTCAAAGCAATAAAGGCAGTAATGTTGTGAAGGGAATGCTACGCGATCTGGTGAACCAACTGGGTTATAATAGCCCTTAATACATGACATTTTCAATATTATGTGATCTAAATCACTTTTCACTCAGAGTTAACAATGGAAAGACTTAAGCGGATGTTGATCTTCGCCAAAGTGGTTGAGGGCGGCTCCTTTACGTCTGCCGCGCGGCAGTTGCAAATGAGCGTTTCATCCATTAGCCAGACCGTGGCGAAGTTGGAAAACGAACTGCAGGTTAAGCTGCTTAACCGTAGCACGCGCAGTATTGGCCTGACCGAGGCAGGTAAAATTTATTACCAGGGCTGCCGTCGTATGCTGCAGGAGTTTAATGAAGTTCATGAGCAGCTGTATGCGTTTAACAACACGCCGATAGGCACGTTGCGCATTGGTAGTTCATCTACCATGGCCCATAACGTTTTGGCGTCGATTACCGCTGATATGCTAAAGGAGTATCCGGGGTTATCGGTGAATTTAGTTACCGGTATCCCTGCGCCGGATTTGATTGCCGATGGGCTGGATTTGGTGGTGCGGGTGGGTGCGTTGCAAGATTCAAGTTTGTTTTCCCGGCGGCTTGGCGCTATGCCGATGGTGGTTTGCGCGGCGAAGAGTTATCTGGCGACTCAGGGTACGCCGGAGAAGCCGAGCGATATGGGGAATTTTTCCTGGCTGGAGTATGACGTTAGACCGGATAGTGAGTTTGAGCTGATTGCTCCGGAGGGTATTACCTTGCACTTGGCGCCGCAGGGCCGTTTTGCCACTAATGATTCACAAACGCTGATCCGTTGGCTGACCGCCGGTGCCGGGATTGCCTATGTGCCGATTATGTGGGTACTTGATGAAATCAAGCAGGGTAACGTGGAGATTTTGTTTAATCGTTACCTGTCCGATCCACGTCCGGTTTATGCGGTGTATACCCAGAAGGATAAGTTGCCGTTGAAAGTGCAGGTATGCATTAACTATTTGCTGGAATATTTTAATAACGTGGGATCGGTGTATCAGGCGTTTCGGCAAGATAATAATTCGTGAGGGTGCTGGTGGGAGACTGGCCTGTCTACTGAGAAGCGCGGCAGCGGAGCGTGACGGGTCTATCGTGCCAAGGGGCGCTCTGGCGGGCAGGAAAACCATGCCCGCCTCGACCCCTACGGCACGCTCCCCCGTCAGGTGGGGTTCGTTTGCCAGCCTGTCGCGGGGATAAGGCGCTGTTTGCGGGTGATGCATCTGGTGTGGCAGCGGAGCGTGACGGGTCTACCGTGCCAAGGGGCGCTCTGGCGGGCAGGAAAACCATGCCCGCTTCGACCCCTACGGCACATTCCCCCGTCAGGTGGGGTTCGTTTGCCGGCCTGTCGCGGGGATAAGGCGCTGT
>JAATGH010000191.1 GCA_015654745.1 Enterobacterales bacterium | reverse complement strand
TCAACCAGCTGTGTTCGAATTTTTTGTAGCGCCTTGGCGCCCGGCTGTATTTCCGGATTCACGGTGAAATGGCCCAAGGGAGACAATCCGAAGGTTTTTTCAAAATAACCATATGCATCGTGAAAGACGAAGTAGCCTTTGCCGCTGACCGGCGCTAGCATTGTAGCGATGTTTTTGTCATTTTTTGTCAATGACGCGGTGAAAAACAACAGATTGGCGTCCAATTGGGATTTTTTCCCGGGCATAAGCTTGACTAACCGATCGTGGATGGCAATGGCGGCCTGGGCGGCAATGGCGGGGGATAACCAGATATGCATGTTGTCTTGCCCGTGGTGATGGCCGTCGTCCTGATGCTCCGGTGCGTCATGATCGTCATCGCCTTTCATCAGCAGGGGCTGAATCTCCGCCACGGTGGATAACGTCAGGCTCTTTTCGGGCGGCAATGCGCCTACGGGTTTGGTCAGGAACGCTTCCAGCTCCGGGCCGACCCAAATAACCAGGTCGGCGCTGCCGATCCGCTGAATATCAGACGGCCGCAGCGCGTAATCGTGAGGCGACGCCCCATCGGGCAGCAGGACGTCGGTGGACACCACACCATCGCCGATGGCCGAGGCGATAAACCCCAGCGGCCGGATGGACGTTACGATGTTAGCTTGGGCTTCCCCCCCCATAACCACCAGGGCGCACAGACCGGCAAGCAGCGGTTGTATGATGTTTTTCCGCAAATTCATAATGATAATTCTCTTCGGCAACGGTAGGGCGTGTGATATTATAACATTTTAGCCGTTTCGCAACCGTAATTCTCATGGCCACTCTGGTAACGCTCAAGCACATTTTCGTTTCTTTCGGGCACAAAAAGGTTTTACAAGACGTCTCGTTCTCCCTGCTGTCCGGGCGAATACTGACGCTCATGGGGCCCAACGGCGCGGGCAAATCCACTTTGGTTCGCGTGGTGCTGGGGCTGATTGCCCCTTCGGCCGGCAGTCTGTGGCAAGCACCCCAGCTACGCATTGGTTACGTGCCGCAAAAAATTCATCTGGATGTTACCCTCCCCTTGACGGTTGACCGGTTTATGCGTCTGCGCCCCGGGGTCAAGAAAACCGACGTACCGCCGGCGCTGGCACAGGTTCAGGCCCTTCATCTGCTCGAACAACCGATGCAGAAGCTATCCGGTGGAGAAATGCAGCGGGTGCTGTTGGCGCGTGCGCTGCTCAACCGGCCGCAGTTGCTCGTGCTGGATGAACCTACCCAAGGCGTGGACGTCAGCGGCCAGGTCGCCTTATATGATTTGATTGATCGCATTCGCCGCACTTTAGGCTGCGCGGTGTTAATGGTCTCCCATGATCTGCACTTGGTCATGGCAAAAACCGATGAGGTATTGTGCCTTAATCAGCATATTTGCTGTTCGGGCTCGCCGGAAACCGTGTCGGCCCATCCGGAATTTATCGCGATGTTCGGATCCCACGGGGTGGAGCAATTGGCCCTGTATCGGCATCATCATAATCATGGGCACGACCTGCAGGGTCAGGTGGTGCACCAGCACGCGGATGAGTCGCAATGATTGAACTGCTGTTACCCGGCTGGCTGGCCGGCGTTCTGCTGGCGCTGGCCGCCGGCCCCCTGGGCTCGTTCGTGGTATGGCGCAAGATGTCCTATTTCGGCGATACCCTGGCGCACGCCTCGTTATTGGGCGTGGCGTTTGGCCTGCTGCTTAATATCAATCCCTTTTACGCCGTCATTGCCGTGACGCTACTGCTGGCGTTGGGGCTGGTATGGCTGGAGCGCTACCCGCAGTTGGCCATCGACACCGTACTGGGGATTATGGCGCACAGCGCCTTATCCCTGGGCCTGGTGGTGGTCAGCCTGATGTCCAACGTCCGCGTGGATCTGATGGCCTATCTGTTTGGCGATCTCCTGTCGGTAACGCTCGGCGACGTGATGCTCATCGCCGTCGGGGTGGCGGTCGTGTTGCTGGTACTGGCCTGGCAGTGGCGGGCGCTGCTCTCGGTCACCATCAGTCCGGAGCTGGCCCATGTGGACGGAATCAGCCTGCCGCGGGTGAAGATGGTATTGATGCTGACCACCGCCCTGACCATCGGCTTGGCCATGAAATTTGTCGGCGCGCTGATTATCACCTCGCTGCTGATCATCCCGGCCGCCGCCGCGCGTCGATTTTCCCGCACCCCGGAGCAGATGGCCATGTTGGCCGTCGTGGTTGGCGCCATCGCCGTCACCGGCGGTTTGGCGCTTTCGGCCCGCTACGATACGCCGGCCGGCCCCTCGGTCGTGCTATGCGCCTCGGGGCTATTTATCCTCAGCCTGTTTAATCGTCAGCGGGTTTAATCGCGCCCTCACGGTAACGTTGGCACAGCGCCTGGGTTTCCTTGCGCAGGACTCCCTGATCGCTTCCCACGGCGATAAAGGAGAAACCCTGGTCCATATAAGTGCGGATGTCCTTTTCCTCAAAGGCGATAGTCCCCAGCGGTTTATGATGCTTGCGCGCCGTTGCGGCGATGTAGTCTATGGTTTCACGCACCCGGGGATGGCCGGTTTGTCCCAAGTATCCCAGGGACGCGGAGAGATCGCTTGGGCCGATAAAGATACCGTCCACACCCTCCACGCAGAGAATATCTTCAAGATGCTCAACGCCATCCTGGCTTTCAATTTGCACCACTACGGCAATACTGTCATTGATGGCCTTGAGGTAGTCAGGCACCGTACCAAAACCATTACTGCGTTGAGACACCGCAACGCCACGTTTACCTTGGGGTGGATAGCGCGTCGCCGCCACGGCCCTGGCGGCCTGCTCGGCGTTTTCCACCAGCGGGATCAGAAAATTATAAAAGCCGATGTCCAACAGGCGTTTGATGATCACCGGATCATTTTGTGGTGGGCGCACTACCGGCGCGCTGGCACTCCCTTTCAGCGCCATCAATTGCAGCATTAGCGAGTGCACGTCATTGGGCGCATGCTCCGCATCGAGTAAAAGCCAGTCAAACCCGGCCAGGCCAAGAATCTCCGCCGCGATCGGATTGACCAGCGAGCTCCAACAGCCAATAAGCGGTGTCTGGCCGCGCAAACGTTGGCGAAACAGGTTTGGTATACAGTTCTCGTTCATTATAAAGCTCGGAGTCATAAAGAAGTGGGGTGTACTACGTTAACGATTAAACATAATGGTTGTCCAACCAATTAAGCGTTTTCCGTAAGCGCGATCACGCTTTGTCATCCGATCGTCCGATGCGCCCATGGTCGCGGCGGAAAGCCGCGGCAAACGAACATCGTCGCCCTGCCGCCCAATGATTATTCAATTTCCTTATCGACGTGCTGAACGATCAAATCTACTACCCGGCCGCTATTTTTTGCCGCCAAAGCTTCGAGGATATTCAAATGCTCCTGATGTAACAGGATTTTCTTTTCCGGGACAAAGCCGTATTCACTCCATGCGCTTACCCAAAGCTGATGGATTTGTTGCTGCAGATTGGACAGTATGGCGTTTTGATTAAGCTCGGACACTTTGCTCTCGAAGCTTAAATCCAAGCCGCCATTCTCGTCATTCTCTTCGTCATCGATAAAGTCGCGGGCATTGTCTTCGATTAACGTGCGCAACTGGTTGATACCGCTGCGCGTGGATTTGCGTGAGTACTCCTCGAAAATGGCGCGCTCTATCCCGGCACGCGCCACGATAAGCTGGCGGATAAAATCCTTGGTAACGCCGTTGCCCGGCCGCAGCTGAATACCCGCTCCGCCTTCATGGGCCGCACGGGGTTGCGTCAGGTAGGTTCCACTGCCAACCCGTGTTTCCAGCCGTCCCGACGCTTCCAATACCTTCAAGGCCTGGCGAATAGAAGTGCGGCTGACGCTCAGGCTCTCCGACAACTCCCGCTCTGACGGCAATCGATCGCCCGGCTGGAGATTACCACTATCGAGCAGATTACCGAGCTGCTGGATAATCGTTTGAAATACATCAGTGCGCTTTATCGGTACCATCGAAAATTTATTTTTATTTGGCATACGCTGATTCTCATCTAAACGGAAGATTCATCCATTGGCTAATCCATTGGGATGATTGCCGCCCGTCAACCACCGACTGGCGACTGGCGTGACATTATCTTATGCAATTTATACCGCCGGAGATAGCCTGAACCATCGGCATCGGTAGGACAACTTGTATTATACCAAATAAACCGGCGCCGTTATGCTGCCCAGAGGGGAGTTGCTTGCCCTGATTAACCTATTTTTGTGCACGTCATAACACTTTGGCGCCGCGGATTGCCAAAATTGTGCGCCAGGATGGATTTTACCCATAATTGGATGGACAACTTTCCAATACCCCTGAATAGTGTCGGTGTTTATTAACCCTACCCGATGCTAAGCATATAAGGGGATTGGCCGTGAATGCTGCACTAAAAAGAACCCGAGCCAGGTACATCATCCTGGCCTTGATTACCCTGGTGTTAACCCTAGCCACCGGCGATCGGGCGACGTTGTCGGTTGCCGGAATGGATATGCAACGGGATTTAGGCATTACCTCGATCGAAATTGGCTATTTGTTTTCCGTATTCAGTTGGGCCTATGTGATTTGCATGACGCCCGCCGGTTGGGTAGCGGACCGATTTGGTTCAAAACTCGCCATGTTTTTCGGCGTGTTAATTTGGTCCGTGGTCACTATCTTGATGGGTTTTGTCAGTTACATCACCCTGATTATTCCCGCCCTGCTATTCCTGCGCTTTTTGCTCGGCGTTTGTGAATCGCCGGTGGGTCCATCGGCCGGCAGGATCATTGCCGCCTGGTTCCCTTCCGCGGAGCGTGGCGTGGCCGGGGCCATCTTCAACAGTGCGCAATACGCCTCCATTGCGGTGTTTATGCCGCTAATGGCCTGGTTATGCCATACCTTTGGCTGGCAGCATGTCTTTATCGTCATGGGCCTGCTGGGGGTGGGCGTGGCGCTGGTATGGGGCAAGGTATTCTATGTGCCAATGAAGCACCCGTGGATCAATCAATTGGAATTGGATCATATCCAGCAGGGCGGTGGACTGATCGATCTGGATATGAACATCGGCCAGGTCAACCGGCAAACCAGGAAGAAATCGGCCTCATGGTCGGATATTGGCCAACTGTTCAAGAGCCGGATGCTGGTCGGCATTTTCATCGCCCAGTACTGCATTACCGCGATTACCTGGTTCTTTATGACCTGGTTCCCTATCTATCTGGTAAAAGAGCGCGGCTTCACCATATTGCATGCCGGTTTCATGGCGTCCATTCCGGCGATTTGCGGACTGGCGGGCGGCATTACCAGCGGCTTTGTCTCAGACTGGCTGCTTAAGCGAACCGGCAACCTCAGCATGGCCCGCAAGGGACCCATCATGTTCGGCCTGACGCTAAGCGCCAGCATGATGCTTTGCAATTATGTTCAGGCGGAGGTCTGGGTGATTTTGTTGATGAGCCTGGCCTTCTTCGGCAAAGGGTTTGGTTCGCTGGGATGGGCGGTTGTGGCCGATACGGCGCCGAAAAAAATTATTGGCGTGACCGGCGGCATATTTAATTCCATTGGCAATCTTTCCGGCATCATCACGCCGGTGGTCATTGGCTACGTGCTGGCCAGTACCGGTTCGTTCCAAGTGGCGCTTATCTTTGTCGGCTCCCATGGCATTATCGCCGTGGTGAGCTACTGGTTTATCGTCGGCAAAATTCAGCGCTTGGAACTGACGCCGCCGGGACCTGCCGTGACGTCGCCTCAGGCCGAGCCTAAATATTGATCATTGTGCGCCGACGCGCTACGCGTTGCCATCCGTAGTATTTACCGCCATTCGCTTAACCTAAGGTTAAGCACCACACTGGAGAGAAAAATGAGTATTCCATCTGATAATAGTCGGGTCATCAGGCTGGACGCCAGGGATAACGTCGTGGTCGCCCCGAGTGAGATTCCGGCGGGTACCGTCATCGTCAGCGAAGGGATTACCACTCTGCATAAGGTTCCCCTCGGCCATAAGATCGCCACCCGGTTCATACAAAAAGGCCAGCCGATTCTAAAATACAACACCGTCATAGGCTTCGCTGGCGAAGATACGGCGCCGGGTAGTTGGATGCATAGCCATAACATTTTGTTTGATAATTTTGTCCGTGATTATGCCTTTAGCCAGAACTATCATCCGACGGATTACCTGCCGGTGGATCGGCGCGCGACGTTTCAGGGATTTGTGCGCGCGAATGGCAAAGTAGGCACCCGCAATTATATCGGGGTGTTTGTCGTGGGCAACTGCGGCGCCACCGTGGCGCGTAAAATTGCCGATTATTTTACCGAAGAACGGCTGGCGGAGTATGGCAATGTGGACGGGGTGGTCCCTTTTGTCCATGAATTGGGTTGCGGTATGGAAATGACCGGCGAGCCCATGGACTTACTGCGGCGCACGCTGGCGGGCTACGTGCGTAATCCCAATACCGCCGCCGCCCTGGTCATCGCCCTGGGCTGCGAACGAAATAATATTCACGGTTTTTTTGAACAGATGGACTTGGTCGAGAGCGATACCTTGCGCAAGCTGGTGATTCAAGATACCGGCGGTACGCGCAAGACCATCGAAAAGGGTATCGAGCAGGTATATGCCATGTTGCCGAAGGCCAACGCCCACATCCGGGAAACCGTCTCCGCCGAGCATATTTGCATTGGCATGCAGTGCGGCGGATCCGACGGTTTTTCCGGTCTGTCGGCCAACCCATCCCTCGGGGCGGCGGTGGATATTCTGGTACGCCACGGCGGTACGGCCATCTTATCGGAAACCACGGAAATTTTCGGCGTAGAGCATACGTTGACCGCGCGGGCGGTGACCCCGGCGGTCGGGCAAAAGCTGGTGGATCGTATTAACTGGTGGCTGAAATATAATGAAGGCCGGGATACCCAGATTAATGGCCGGGTGAGCCCGGGCAATAATGCCGGCGGTTTAGCCAATGTGCTGGAAAAATCCCTTGGCGGCGCCAAGAAAGGCGGCAATGCGCCGTTAATGGAGGTCTATGAGTACGCCCAGGCGGTAACCGTTCACGGGCTGGTATTTATGGATACCCCGGGACTGGATCCGGTATCGGCCACCGGCCAAATTGCCGGCGGCGCCAATCTGATCACGTTTACCACCGGCCGCGGTTCCTGTTTCGGTTCGGTCCCCTCGCCCTGCATCAAATTGGCCAGCAATACGCCAATGTTTACCCGCATGGAGGAGGATATGGATATCAACTGCGGCGTAGTCATCGACGGGGAAAAGACCATTGCGGAAATGGGACAGATTATTTTCGACAAGATCCTGCGCGTAGCCTCGGGTGAAGAGAGCAAAAGCGAAGCGCTGGGCGTGGGTGAAAATGAATTTGTGCCGTGGCCGATCGGCGTATTGGCCTGACATCGCCTCTACTCCAGCGTCACGGCGTGGGAAGGCGGCGCCGGGGGCATCCCGCCCCATCGCGGCGCGCGACAATATTCGAGACCTACTGCTCGCCCCGGACAATACCAAAATGTTTATATGCATGGGCGGTGGCTATCCGCCCGCGGGGGGTGCGCTGGATAAAGCCTTGTTGAATCAGAAACGGCTCCAGCACATCCTCGATGGTCTCTTTCTCCTCGCCAATGGCCGCCGCCAGATTATCGAGGCCGACCGGGCCGCCGACAAATTTATCGATAATCGCCAGCAACAGCTTGCGGTCCATAAAATCGAAACCCTCGGTATCCACGTTTAACATATTTAACGCATCAACCGCCACCTCATCGGTGATCATGCCCTGGGCACGCACATCGGCGAAATCCCTCACGCGGCGCAGCAGCCGGTTAGCGACACGCGGCGTGCCGCGCGCGCGTTTGGCAATTTCATGAGCGCCGGACTCGGTAATGCTAAGCTCCAGGCATTGGGCGCTGCGATTGACAATATGCTGCAAATCCGCCACCTGGTAAAACTCCAGGCGTTGGACAATGCCAAAACGATCGCGCAGCGGCGACGTCAAGGACCCGGCGCGGGTGGTGGCGCCCACCAGCGTAAAGGGCGGCAGTTCAATTTTGATCGAACGGGCGGCCGGACCGTCGCCGATCATGATATCCAACTGGTAATCTTCCATTGCCGGATAGAGCACTTCTTCCACCACCGGGGACAAGCGATGGATTTCATCGATAAACAACACATCATGCGGCTCAAGGTTGGTCAGCATGGCCGCGAGATCGCCGGGTTTTTCCAGTACCGGACCGGAGGTGGAACGCAAATTCACCCCCATTTCATTGGCGACAATATGGGCCAGAGTGGTTTTCCCCAGTCCGGGCGGCCCAAAAATCAGCAGGTGATCCAGCGCGTCGCCGCGCATTTTCGCCGCCTGGATAAAAATCTCCATTTGTTCGCGCACATGGGGCTGGCCGATGTAATCTTCCAACGTTTTTGGCCGGATGGCCCGGTCGATAACTTCTTCCGCAATCACCACGCCGGCGGAAATCAAACGGTCTGCTTCAATCATCCCCTACCTCACAGCGCGGCACGCAGGGCGTCGCGGATCATTGATTCACAATCGGCATCGGGCCGCGCGACCTTGCTCACCATACGGCTTGCCTCCTGCGGTTTATACCCCAGGGACACCAGCGCCGCCACCGCTTCTGATTCGGGATCGTTCGCGGACGCTCCGCTATTCGCCGGCGTAAGGGGAATTTCGCCTACGCTGCCCACCGCGAACAGATCGCCATGCATACCCTTGAAGCGATCCTTCATTTCCACCACTAGCCGTTCAGCGGTTTTAGTCCCCACGCCGGGCAGCTTAATCAAGGCGCCGATCTCCTGGCGCTCCACCGTGTTGACAAACTGCTGCGCCGACATACCGGACAGAATGGCCAGGGCCAGCTTCGGCCCTACGCCGTTAACCTTGATCAGTTCCCGAAATAGCGCCCGCTCCTGTTTATTGGTAAAACCGAACAGCAGTTGCGCATCTTCCCTGACGATAAAATGAGTATAGATAATCGCTTCCTGTCCGGTTTCAGGCAGGGCGTAGAAACACGTCATCGGCATATGTATTTCATAACCTATCCCCTGGATCTCAAGCAACACCAGCGGCGGCTGTTTTTCCAGGATGAGGCCTCTAAGACGTCCGATCACGGTATACCTTCCTTTCAGGCTTGGGGTTATCAGTCAGTATGGGTAAAGTTTATAACATAATAATGGCTGGATGAATATCCAGCCATTATTATCAAGGCGCACATAACCTTGAATCGGGGATAATGGTTAAGAAGCGTAAAGCGCCGTGCGCCAGGAATGGATTTACGGCGTCGTTACGATCTTGCCCATCATGTCCGTGGGCACCGGTGCGAAGGCGCTAATTAGCTTAACCGCCCGCGAGCCAAATTTAACCGGCTGTTACCCATGCGCACCGCATTCTGATTGACATGGCAATGGGTGATGGCGATAGCCAGGGCGTCGGCGGCATCGGCCTGAGGGCTGGCGGTTAATTTTAGCAGTACCCGCACCATGTGCTGCACCTGGCTTTTGTCCGCCGATCCGATGCCGACCACGGTTTGTTTCACCTGGCGCGCGGCATATTCGAATACCGGCAGGTCATGGTTCATCGCCGCCACGATCGCCACCCCGCGCGCCTGCCCGAGTTTCAGCGCCGAATCGGCGTTTTTCGCCATAAACACCTGTTCAATGGCGAAAAAATCCGGCTGGAACTGGGTGATGATTTCGCAGACACCGGCATAAATCAGTTTCAACCGGCTGGGCAAATCATCCACCTTGGTACGGATACAGCCGCTGCCAAGATAGGTAAGCACCCGGCCTTGCTGACGCAAAATGCCGTAACCGGTAATGCGCGAACCGGGATCGATGCCGAGAATAATCGTCATCGATCACCACCGTGGCCACCCAGGGACGCCGTCACAGCGTTGCCGCCACCTCGTCGGAGATCTCGCCGTTGTGGTAGACTTCCTGCACGTCGTCGGAATCTTCCAGCAGATCGATTAAACGCAGCAATTTCGGCGCGGTTTCCTCGTCCAAATCCGCTTTGGTGGAGGGGATTAGCCCCACTTCAGAGAATTCGGCATGTAATCCCGCCGCTTCCAGCGCATCCTTGACCTGGCCGAAATCCTCCGGCGAGGTGTAAACATCTATTGCGCCGTCGTCAAAGGTCACCACATCATCCGCGCCGGCTTCCAGCGCCGCGTCCATCACCTGATCTTCCGTCAGGCCCGGCGCAAACGAAATCACGCCTTTTTTGGTAAACAGATAGGAGACGGAGCCATCGGTGCCCAGATTGCCACCGGTTTTGGTAAAGGCGTGACGCACTTCGGCTACCGTGCGGTTACGGTTGTCGCTCAGACATTCCACCATGACCGCCGTGCCGCCGGGACCGTACCCCTCATAGATGATGGTTTCCATCTGGGTCTCTTCGTCGCCGCCGATGCCGCGGGCAATGGCCCGGTTGAGCGTATCACGCGTCATATTGTTGGCCAGGGCTTTATCCACCGCGGCCCGCAGGCGCGGGTTGGAACCGACATCGCCACCGCCCAGCCTGGCGGCGGTCACCAGCTCACGGATTATCTTGGTGAAAATCTTGCCGCGTTTACTATCCTGAGCAGCTTTACGATGCTTGGTATTGGCCCATTTACTATGACCTGCCATAAATCTCTCCGAAATAAGCCTTATCAGGCCGGATAAATAACAAATTCTTCAATTGCCTGCCGATTGCTCCAGGATTTGGTCAGCAGCGCCGCCTCCGCGGCCGACAGCCAGCGGTAAGCCAGGTGTTCGCTAAGCTCCGGCGTCCGCTCAGAGGGTAACGTTAAACTGAACCAATATTCTGTATTGCGCGTCACTCCCGGCGCATATCGATGGCGTAAATGACTGAAAATTTCAAATTCGATGCAGCGCTGGCAGTCACGCAGCGTCAGGCCTTCGGCGTCGATATCAATACCGGTTTCCTCCGCGACCTCCCGCTTAGCCGCCATGGCGGGGGTTTCATCCCCCTCCAGGCTACCGGTGACCGATTGCCAGAATCCGCTATCGTCGCGGCGCTGCATCATCAGCACGCGCCCGCTATCGCCGGCATAAATCACGATTAATACCGATACCGGTCGTTTCCAGGCCATTTATTGCTGTCCGCGTTCCGCCGCTTCCTTGCCTTTGCCGATCACGGCGATAGACAGTTCCGCCAGCGCGGCCGCGTTGCCAAAACTCGGGGCGTCGGTCATCGGGTCGGCCGCCGCGGTGGTTTTTGGAAAAGCAATGACGTCGCGGATGTTATCGGTGCCGGTCAACAGCATCACCAGGCGATCGAGGCCGAAGGCCAGGCCCGCATGGGGCGGCGTGCCATACTTAAGCGCATCAAGCAGGAAGCCGAATTTTTCCCGTTGTTCATGTTCGGTAATCCCAAGAATGCCAAACACGGTCTGCTGCATCTCGCCCCGATGAATACGCACCGACCCGCCGCCGACTTCATAGCCGTTCAGCACCATGTCATATGCGTTGGCTACGGCGGTTAGGGGATCGGCCAGCAGTTCGTCCGGATCCATGGCCAGCGGTGCGGTAAACGGATGGTGCATTGCCGCCAGTCCGCCGTCCTCGCCTTCTTCGAACATGGGGAAATTAATCACCCACAGCGGCGCCCAGCGGTTTTCGTCCGTGAGTTTCAAATCGCGGCCCAGCTTGAGGCGCAATGCGCCCAGCGCATCGGTAGTCACTTTACTGCGATCGGCGCCGAAAAACAGGATATCGCCGTCTTGCGCCCCGGTACGCGTCAATAGCGCCGCCAACACGTCGACGCTGAGGAACTTGGCAATGGGACTTTGCACACCTTCAAGCCCTTTCGCGGTCTCGTTGACCTTGATATAAGCCAGGCCCTTGGCACCGTATATTTCAATAAACTTGCCGTATTCATCAATTTGCTTGCGGCTTAGCCGGGAACCACCCGGTACCCGCAATGCCGCCACGCGGCCAAAACGGTCGTTGGCCGGGCCGGAGAACACTTTGAATTCCAGATCTTTGACCAGATCGTCGACATCGACGATTTCCATTGGATTACGCAGATCGGGCTTATCCGAACCGAACCGGCGCATCGCTTCGGCATAGTCCATTACCGGGAACGCGCCCAAATCGACGCCTTTGATCTCCTGCCACAGTTCACGAATCAAGCGTTCCATCACTTCACGCACCTGCGCGGCGCTCATAAAGGACGTTTCAACGTCGATCTGGGTAAACTCCGGTTGGCGATCGGCGCGCAGATCCTCGTCGCGAAAGCATTTGACGATTTGATAATAACGGTCGAAACCCGACATCATCAATAATTGCTTAAACAGCTGGGGGGACTGCGGCAACGCATAGAACTTGCCTTTATGAACCCGGCTTGGCACCAGATAGTCCCGCGCGCCTTCCGGCGTGGCCTTGGTCAGCATCGGCGTTTCAATATCGAGAAAGCCCTGGGCGTCCATAAAACGACGCACAAAGCTGGTAATGCGGGCACGAGCCTTTAAGCGGTTCGCCATTTCCGGGCGACGCAGGTCCAGATAACGGTATTTCAGCCGCTGCTCTTCGGTATTATTCTGGTTGGAGTCAAGCGGCAGAGGCTCGGAGCGATTAATAATGGTCAGCGTGGTCGCCAGCACCTCCACGGCGCCAGTGGCCATGTCTTGGTTGATCTGGCTGTCGGGCCGCGCCCTGACGATACCGGTCAGCTGGATACAAAATTCGTTACGCAGTTCAGCCGCGCGGCTGAACGCCTCCTGGCGATCGGGATCAAAAAATACCTGCGCCAGCCCTTCCCGATCCCGCATATCGATAAAAATCAGCCCGCCCAGATCGCGACGGCGGTTGACCCAGCCGCACAACGTCACTTCCTGCCCCACATGGGACAGGTTTAGCTGCCCGCAATATACAGTACGCATAACTATATCCTTAGTATTCAGCCCGTACCGTCCAAAGACGCGGGTAAGGCTGTATTCATAAATTGGGTCACGCCCAGGCCATCGCCGCCAATGGCTGCCGACGATGCTGCGCATCGTGCGGGACATGCCAGGCCGGATTTCCGCCGGTGAACCGGCGGCATAACGGCAGCAGCGATGCAATGGTTCTTTTGCCAGCGTTCGAAAGGCGGTCATTATAAAGGAATTTCATTCGCAGGATAAGCCCGACAGCGCCCCCAATGGCCTGGCAGGTCAAATAATGTTTCATTAGGTTGTGAAGCGCATTTGCCCCCGGCGTGACCTAGCCTAATATATTTATTAACAAATTTTACCGATTGGACGCTGTCATCCCATTACATTTCTAACATACCCTCTATCGAGACCTAGCCATACTCTGAAAATCGCGACGACCAGGCCGACGTGACGGTGATAAACCGTCCAACGTCCGGGTCCATCCTCATTTATACCCAAGGAGACAAGAGATGCTTACACTTGACCGCACGCGCAGCGCATTGGTTCTGATCGATTTGCAGGAAGGCATCCTGCCTTTCGCCGGCGGTCCGTATACCGGCGAACAGGTGGTCGCCCGCGCCGGGCGCCTGGCCGATGGTTTCCGTCAGGCGGGGGCGCCGGTCATCCTGGTACGCGTCGGCTGGTCGCCGGATTTTGCCGATGCGCCAAAACAGCCGGTGGACCAGCCCACCCCGGGCGGCGCGCTGCCGGACAACTGGTTGGCGTTTCCTTCCCAGTTGGGCGTACAGGACGGCGATATTCGGATTATTAAACGGCAATGGGGCGCGTTTTATGGCACGGATTTGGATTTGCAACTGCGCCGCCGGGGCATTAACACCATAATATTGGGCGGCATATCCACCAATATCGGCGTCGAATCGACCGCCCGCAACGCCTGGGAGCTGGGCTATGAGCTGGTACTGGTGGAAGATATCTGCAGCGCCCATAACAAGGAGCAGCATGATAATAGTATGCAAAATATTTTCCCGCGCATCGGCCGGGTGCGCAGCAGCAGCGACGTGTTAACGGCATTATAGCCGCGCCGGCCGGAAATGAGGCAAGGAGGGAGTACGCGCCATGTATATCGGTTTGCCGCAATGGCATCATAGCGCCTGGGGCCGGCTGGGCCTCACGTCCCTGGCGGATTATGCCCGCCATTTTAACTGCGTGGAGGGCAATACCACCCTGTATGCCCTGCCCGATGCGGGCCGCGTGCGGGAATGGCGCGCCATGACCACGGATGAATTTCGTTTTTGTTTTAAATTCCCCGCCGCCATCAGCCACCAGGGCGGCCTGCGCGATTTCCGCCAGACCCTGGCCCTGTTTTTCCAGGTGCTGGACCCCTTGGCCGACCGGATTGGCCAATATTGGCTGCAACTGCCCGCCGCCTTTAGTCCCGCCGAGCTTGATGCGCTATGGATATTCCTCGATGCGTTACCGGCGCCCTTTAGCTACGGCGTGGAGGTACGCCATCCGCTGTTTTTCGCCAAAGGCGATGACGAACGCCGGCTTAATGTGGGCCTGCAGCAGCGCGGCGTTAACCGGGTAGTGCTCGATAGCCGCCCGGTTCATCTCTCCGCCGCCGCCTCCCCCGCCATGCTGGCGGCGAAACGGCAAAAACCGCGCGTGCCGGTGCATGCCGTGCTGACCGGCGACCGCCCGCTGGTGCGATTTATCGGCAACGACGACCTGGATCACAGCCTGGCGTTATTTCATCCCTGGCTGGCCAAGTTGGCCCTTTGGCAACAGAGCCGCACGCCGTTCCTGTTCATTCATACCCCGGATATCGCCCACGCGCCGCGCCTGGCGCAGCGACTGTGGCCCTTGCTGGCGCGCAGCGTGCCGCAACTGGGCCCCATGCCCCCCTGGCCGCGGCAAGCATCATTGTTTTAACCTACGCTTGGGCGACGAACGTCGCGACGCATGCTTTGCGCCGCCAATCTGTTAGAATGTCCGCTTTTCCAGCCTATTTTCGACATTTTGATGACTAACCACGATAATCTGTTTTCCACCCCCATCGCGCAATTGGGCGACTGGACTTTCGACGAACGGGTCGCCGAAGTGTTTCCCGATATGATCAAACGGTCGGTGCCGGGCTATTCGAGCATCATTTCGATGATTGGCATGCTGGCCGGTCGGTTCGTCACGCCAGGTTCGCAGGTCTACGATCTTGGCTGCTCCCTTGGCGCCGCTACCCTGGCCATGCGGCGCACGATTTCCGCCGAAGGTTGCCGGATCATCGCCGTCGACAACTCCGCCGCCATGGTGGATCGCTGCCGTCGGCATATCGAGGCGTTTCGAGCCACCACCGAGGTCGACGTGCTGGAAGCGGACATTCTGGATGTGCCGATCGCCAACGCCTCGTTGGTCGTGCTCAATTTCACGCTGCAATTTTTGGATCCCTCGGCCCGGCAAACTATGCTGGATCGGGTCTACGCCGGACTTAATCCGGGCGGCGCGGTGGTTCTGTCGGAAAAATTCAGCTTTGCCGACGCCGGAATAGGTGACCTGTTATTCAATATGCACCATGACTTTAAACGCGCTAACGGCTACAGCGAACTGGAAATCAGTCAAAAGCGCAGTTTATTGGAAAACGTCATGCTGACCGACACGGTGGAAACGCATAAAGGCCGCTTGCGACAGGCCGGTTTTGGTCATGCCGAGGTGTGGTTCCAATGTTTCAACTTCGGCTCGCTAATCGCCATTAAACCCGAGGCCGCGGCATGACCGACTTTGGTGATTTTTATCAGTTGATCGCCAAAGGACCGCTCAGCCATTGGCTTAATACCCTGCCGTCGCAATTGAGCGCCTGGCAGCAGGATTCGCTGCATGGCAAATTCAGGCAATGGTTTAACGCCGTCGATCGGCTGCCGAGCTTAACCCCTGGTCGGCTGGATTTGCTGCATGGCGTTTCGGCGCTGTCTGAGTCGCCCCTGCCAGCGGGACAGAAAGAAGGGATTGAAGGCCTGCTGCGCCAGCTGATGCCTTGGCGCAAAGGTCCATTTTCCCTATATGACATCGACATCGACACCGAGTGGCGTTCCGATTGGAAATGGGAGCGCGTGCTGCCGCATATCAGTCCACTGGCCGGTAAGCTGGTGCTCGATGTGGGCTGCGGCAGCGGTTATCATATGTGGCGGATGATCGGCGCCGGTGCCAACCTGGCGGTGGGTATCGACCCCATGCAGTTGTTCCTGTGCCAGTTTGAAGCGGTGCGCAAATTACTGGGCGGAGACCAGCGGGCGCACCTGCTGCCCCTGGGGATAGAGCAATTGCCGGAGCTGGCCGCCTTCGATACGGTATTTTCCATGGGAGTGCTATATCACCGGCGATCGCCGTTGGATCATCTGCTGCAGTTGAAAAACCAGTTGGTCAGGGGCGGCGAACTGGTACTGGAAACCTTGGTGATCGAAGGCGACGATCGGCAGGTGCTGGTGCCGGGAGAGCGCTATGCGCAGATGCGCAATGTCTATTTCATCCCCTCCACCGGCGCGCTGATGGCATGGCTGGAGAAATGCGGATTTGAACAGGTGCATTTGGCGGATATGTCGGTGACGACCACCAGCGAACAGCGCCGCACGGCCTGGATGACCAGCGAGTCGCTGGCCGATTTTCTGCACCCCGAGGATCCGCGCCTGACGGTCGAAGGTTATCCCGCGCCGTTGCGTGCGGTGGTGGTGGCCCGCAAACCCTGAGCTGGACGCACTGATCGCCGTTACAACCGGCATAAAAAAAAGCCCCAAAAAAAGTTTGGGGCTTGGTACTTGCAAGCATCACGTGGGAAATACCCGTCGTGTTTCACGTTGCCGGTTCAAGACGTGGCGCATTCATTTGGACGACTTACCTGAATAAGTTCATCGGTTTGACTCACCCGCCTTTTCCCACAACGCGAAACCGCTTAGGTACAGTGCGTGAGCGCGGCAAAATCTGGAAGCTAGACCGAGCGGCGCACCGGGCTCGGTAACGTTAATGCATGTTTCATCGCCGCGACCATATCGCCGTCGACGCAGTATTGGGTAAATTCATCCGCTTCGCTATCGACGCTCATGCAAACGCCCGCCTTGCGATAACGCATGCCGGACGGAACGACCTGTCTGGCCGAACTATGCAGTTCGCAGATACCGATCTGCTGGAACTTATGTAAATTAGTCAATCTTACGCCAGCCCCAGCCATAATTATTGGACCACGACTCTGGCTATTAAGTTCCCTTAATAAGGCTAATCCTATCTCGGCATTTTGCTGCTGGCCGGAGGTAAGGATGCGGGCAACCCCGAGATCGGTGAGTTGCTGGAGTGCTTGATAGGGGTTCAGACACATATCGAAAGCGCGGTGAAAGGTCACCGCCATGCCGTCGCACAGGCGCATAATCCGCTGCATCCGGGGTAGATCGATATGCCCTTCGGCGTCCAGTACGCCGACCACCACGCCGGGAAATCCAAGCGCACGGATATGTTCAACGTCCTGTAGAATAATGTCGAATTCACTTGAGGAGTAGTAAAAATCGCCGCCGCGCGGCCGAACGATGGGATGGACCGGCAGCGTAACCCGTTCCCGTGCCAGTTTGAGCGCGCCGTAAGACGGCGTAAGTCCCCCTTCCTTGGGCGCCGAACACAGTTAAATCCGATCCGCGCCCGCAAGCTCAGCCGTCATTGCGCACTCCAGACTATAACAGCAGACTTCCAATTTAGGCATTGCATACTCCTTTTAGACGCCTCAGGATATCAGGCACAGGAAAAACTGGCTATCCGCTTAGGTGGGGGCGGCCGCTCTTCACGATAAAGTATTATTAATCGCTTTTTCTCTCACCCCGTGGAAATTACTATGGCATTCAACTTCGAGGAAAGTATCGACCGACGTCACAGCGACAGTTATAAATGGCAAAAGTATTCAGCCCAGGACGTGATTCCCCTGTGGGTCGCCGATACAGATTTTCGCTCACCGCCTTGTATCATTGAGGCTTTGCAGGCGCAGGTGGCGCACGGGGTGTTTGGCTATGGCGCGCCGCCGCGCGAATTGGCCGAGCTATTGGTGGCCCGGATGAGCGAGCGCTATCACTGGCATATCGAACCCGATTGGGTGGTATTTCTGCCGGGTTTGGTTAGCGGAATTAATCTTGCGGTACGTTCGTTGACCCTACCGGGAGAGAGCGTGGTGATCCCCTCGCTTATTTATCCGCCGTTTCGCTCGGCCGCGCGCAGCGCCGGCCGGGAACAGCGGCTGGCGGCCATGAGGCTGGATCGGGGCCGTTGGGTGGTGGATCTGGCCGGCCCGCCGGCCGGCATGGATGGTACGGAACGGTTATTGATGTTATGCAACCCGCACAACCCCGGTGGAACCGTATACCGCCGCGCCGAACTGGAGCAACAGCTCAACTTCGCCCGGCGCCACGATCTGTTTGTCTGTTCAGATGAAATACATTGTGACCTTCTGCTGGAACCGGGGGTCGAGCATATCCCCTTCGCGACCTTGAATGATGACGCCGCGCAGCGAACCATCACGTTGGTATCACCGTCAAAAAGCTTTAATATTGCCGGACTGGGCGCGTCGGCGGCGATAATCCCCAACGCCCGCCTTAGGAGCCGTTTCATCGCGCAACGCAGCGGCATCGTGCCCAGCGTGGACGTGCTGGCCCTGGTTGCCGCCACTGCGGCGTGGCGCGATGGGCAGCCCTGGTTAACGGAACAGCTGGCGTATTTACGTGGCAATCGTGACTGGCTGGCCGCGCGATTGGCGTCCATCACCGAATTGCGGATGACGACTCCGGAGGCCACCTATCTGGCCTGGATAGATGCCAGCGCCTTGGGCGTGGATAACCCTCAGCACTTTTTCGAACAGGCGGGCGTGGGGCTTTCCCCCGGCGCTGATTTTGGCGATCGGCGTTTTGTCCGGCTCAACTTCGGGTGCCCGCGCCCACTGCTGGTCCAGGCAGTGGAGCGTATGGCGCGGGCCATCGACGATCTTCACCCGGCCGGCCCGGCGGCTTGATTCACCCCCCGGCCACGATGGCGCGCAGGCTGTGGGGGTGGAATTTGATGGTCACCCGGCCATCGCTCACCGCCAGCGTCGGATTGGGCAGACGCTCCCGCTCATCTTGCGGGGCGCTGTGCTTGATACTGATATCCGGCGCCGCCAGCGCGTCATCGCCCATCAGGGCAAGCGCCCGCTGCGCCAGCGTCTGCGCCGGCCCCGCCAGTACCACCTCGATATGTTCCCAGCCCTCATGCGGGTAACGGCGCGCCCCCGGCCAGGGCAATTCGACGCAATCAACAGGCTGGTTAGCCACTATGATGGGATGGTCTAGCGCAAACAGCGCGATGGGGCGACCGTTAAACACGCTGTGCTTTAGGCAGACCCCGCAGCGCTGCCATCCGTCGAACCAGCGGCGCGCGGTGGATTCCTGATGGCAACGCAGGGAAATATGGTCGATAGCGCGGCCGTTCAGGCTCAGGCCAAGACGTTCTGCCAGCAACAGGATCTGTTGCTCAAAACGAGCTAAATCCTCGATGAGATCCGCTAATTGGGGTACCTCATTCCAATTCATGTTATCATTCCTGCTCACAACGTAAACAAACAGTAAGCCTATTTGGAGTATTGCATTAAATTACCTACCTAGGCGGTTAATCATGCCAGCAAAATTAAGTCTCGACATGGCATTGTTTTTTTTGCTGACATCTTTTTACACAAAATAAAAAAACTTAATTTACAGACATTTATCCTTAGTTAGCTTTTAATGCTGAGTATTATCTTAAAGCATGTCGGGTGCATTGTGCCGATCGGGAAAATACGTTACTTTCTAATAAATTGATAAGTCGAGTATATAAGATGCTGTTATTAACCTTATGTTTGATACTTGTAATCATTGCTATATATTCTATTATACAGCACTTACGCACCCGGAATCGCAATAAGCTGGGGGCTTCTCGCCGTTCACGCAACCGCTAGTCCCCCCATCTTTCAGCACTGCCTACCACGCTACCACCTCTCTTCTTGATCATTGCCACCGCCGCTACTTTAGTTTAAGGCTCGCCGGCCATACTGACTCGCGGCCTGGATTATGGTATAAGCAGTGTTTATTTTACTTTACGCTCCGTGCCCGCCCCTCCGATATTGCGGCGGCGCGCGGTCGTTTTATCAGGTTGCCGGAAGCCAGGAGCGGCGGTTCTTGCTTCCTTTGATAGTTGGAAAGGTAATACGGTGAATATTCAGGCTCTTCTTTCAGATATAGTCAGTCAGGCGTTAACGGCCGCCGGCGCACCGGCGCACAGCGAGGCGCAGGTGCGCCAGTCCGCCAAAGCGCAGTTCGGGGATTACCAGGCCAACGGTATTATGGCCGCCGCCAAAAAGCTCGGTATGCCGCCGCGTAAACTGGCGGAAACAGTGGTGCCACTGTTAAAACTCGATGGTATCGCGGAAAAAGTCGAAATCGCCGGTCCTGGCTTCATTAACATCTTTCTCGATCGCCGCTGGTTATCCGCCCAGGTCGACGCCGCTCTGACCGCCCCACGTCTCAATGTCGCCGCGGTGAGCCCCCAAACCATCGTGGTGGACTATTCGGCGCCCAACGTGGCCAAAGAGATGCATGTCGGCCACCTGCGTTCCACCATTATCGGCGACGCGGCGGTGCGGACCCTGGAATTCCTCGGCCATAACGTGATCCGCGCCAACCACGTGGGCGACTGGGGCACTCAGTTTGGGATGTTGATTGCCTATCTGGAAAAAATCCAGTCCCGCGGTGAGCCGGAGATGCAATTATCCAGCTTGGAAGAGTTCTATCGCGCCGCGAAAAAGCACTACGACGAAGATGCCGAGTTCGCCGAGCGGGCCCGCGGTTATGTCGTCAAACTGCAAAGTGGCGACGACTATTGCCGCCGTATGTGGCGCAAGCTGGTGGATATCACCATGACGCAAAACCAGCGGATCTACGATCGGTTGAACGTCACCCTGACCCGCAAGGACGTCATGGGCGAGAGCCTGTACAATGACATGCTGCCGGGGATTGTCGCCGATCTCAAGGCCAAGGGACTGGCGGTGGAAAGCGACGGCGCCACGGTGGTTTACCTTGAAGAGTTCAAAACCAAGGAAGGCGAGCCGATGGGCGTCATCATCCAGAAGAAAGATGGCGCCTATCTTTACACCACCACCGATATTGCCTGCGCAAAATACCGCTATGAGACGTTAAAGGCGGATCGGGTCGTTTATTATATCGACTCGCGTCAGCACCAGCATTTGCAGCAGGCATGGGCCATCGTGCGCAAGGCCGGTTATGTGCCGGCATCCGTCCCCCTGGAACACCACATGTTCGGCATGATGCTCGGCAAGGATGGTAAACCGTTTAAAACCCGCGCCGGCGGTACCATCAGGCTTGCCGATTTACTGGATGAAGCGCTTGAGCGCGCCCGCGCGCTGATCAAAGTCAAAAATCCCGATATGCCGCCGGAAGAGTTGGAAACACTGGCGCGGGTGGTGGGTATCGGCGCGGTAAAATACGCCGATTTGTCCAAAAACCGCACCACCGACTATATTTTCGACTGGGATAATATGCTGGCGTTTGAAGGTAATACCGCGCCCTATATGCAGTATGCCTATACCCGCGTCGCCTCGGTATTTAAACGCAGCGGCCTGGAAGAGCATCAGTTGACGACGCCGGTTTGCCTGGAGGAAAAGCAGGAAACCCTGCTGGCGGCGCGGCTATTGCAGTTTGAGGAAGCGGTCACCGTACTGGCGCGTGACGGTACGCCGCATGTCATGTGTTCATACCTCTACGATCTGGCCGGGCTGTTCTCCAGTTTCTACGAGCATTGTCCGATCCTCAACGCCGATAGCCAGGCCATACTGCAAAGCCGGCTCAAACTGGCATTGCTGACGTCCAAAACCTTGCGCCAGGGGCTGGAGCTGCTGGGTATCCAGACCGTCGAACGCATGTAAGGCAACGTCCGCGCCGTCCCTCCCTGGCGCGGACGATTTATTCGTTCATCCCCCTGCCCCGCCTATTCGAATCCGACAACCACACCGAGCCCGGGATCTTGCCCATCATGCCCGCAAACATCGATTGATGATCAAACACCAAACCATTGGGCCCCTTACGCAACCGAACGGGCAAAATCCCGTATCCGGAATCCCAGCGCCCCCAGCGCGGCGAAATAGACCACGATGCCCACCGCCACCACCAGCGCCAGTCTCAACAGCCGGGCCAGCATATTGCCCTGCGCCCAGTCCGGCATGACCCAGATCATTCCCAGCAAGGCCGCCGCCATCAGCGTCACCGCTATTCCCATTCGGACCAAAAAACCCAACCAGCCCGGCTGTGGTTGGAAAATGTTTTTCTTACGCAACTGCCAATACAATAGCCCAGCGTTGAGGCAGGCGGCCAGGCCGATCGACAAGGATAGGCCGGCGTGCTTGAGCGGCCCGATAAACACCAGATTCATTAACTGGGTGGAGATAAGCGTCACAATCGCCACTTTCACCGGCGTTTTAATATCCTGGCGGGAATAAAAACCCGGGGCCAATACCTTGACCATAATAAGCCCGATCAATCCCACCGAATAGGCCATCAGCGCTCGCTGCGTCATCGACGCATCAAACGCGGTGAACCGCCCGTATTGGAACAGCGCCACCGTCAAGGGTTTTGCCAGGATCCCCAAGGCAACGGCGCTCGGCAGCGCCAGTACGAAGCACAACCGCAAACCCCAGTCCATCAGACGCGAATACTCTTCATGATTACCGCTGGAGAAGCTGCGCGCCAACGACGGCAATAAAATGGTGCCCAAGGCCACGCCCAGCACGCCGGAAGGAAATTCCATCAGGCGATCGGC
>JAATGH010000054.1 GCA_015654745.1 Enterobacterales bacterium | reverse complement strand
TGGCCTTTATTTCCACCATTGTCGGCTACGGTCTTTGGGGCGCCCTGCTCTCCCGCTATCCCACCTGGCGGGTAACGCCTTTTGCACTGCTGGTCCCGGTGGTCGGGCTGACCAGTGCGGCGCTGATCTTGGGCGAACGGCTCAATGGGTTACAAATTATCGGCGTGGCCGTCATCATGCTGGGGCTGATTATTAATGTATTCGGTACCCGGCTGATGAATTTTAGGGCAGTGCGCCAACATTAATATATACCCGGCCTGGTCATCCCAGACCGTCTCGCCCTCAAGGCGGTCCAATGGCCGCCTTAACAATATCTGTGGTGATGTTTATCAATAGGATGCCGGCACTGGGCTCCAGGTCCCCACCATAACCTGCCGGAAATTATGGAACAGATAATAATAATGTTCAGATATTGGATTTAAATCTTTCTGTATGAGATCTATAAAAAACATATATTGCAAAGCAGCTATTGCATTCACAGCCATCAATCCATGCGTTATTTAAATCCGTCTTCTTTTTTGAATCTATTATTTATTATCATCATTGATTAATTATATTCAATTTTTTTTCGAGCACATTTATGGCTAAACAAATTATTACTAAATTGATAATATTTATTTTAATAACTCTTGAATTTCATCCTTGACGACCTGTTACCTATGCAACTATTTTAGTGGCGTTGAACCTTACCTTTCAGATAACAATAAAGGAGTATGGCATGCGTATTTTAGTGGTTGGCGCGGGCGCCACCGGCGGCTATTTTGGTGGCCGGCTGGCCCAGGCCGGCCGTGACGTGACCTTTTTAGTGCGCGCCGGCCGCGCCGAAACGTTGCGTAAGGAAGGCCTGCGGCTGATTACCCCGGACGGTGAATTTACCCTGCGCCCACAGCTGACATTGGCTGAGTACATCAAACAGCCCTATGACGTGATTATCCTGACGGTCAAAGCGTTTGCGCTGGAATCGGCGCTTAAGGACATCGCTCCGGCCGTCGGACCGGACACGCTTATCATGCCGATACTGAACGGCATGAAACATCTGGAAACATTGACCGCCCGGTTTGGCAAATCGACGGTGATCGGCGGAATGTGTAAAATCGCCGCGACCCTCAATACACAAGGCCATATTGTGCAAATGAGCCCCTTCCAGGAACTGTACTACGGCGAACTGGACGGTTCGGCAACGCCTCGTATCCAGGCGCTGGACCAACAGCTTAGCGGGGCGGGCTTTGACGCGTTCCTCTCCACCTCCATTATCAACGATATGTGGGAAAAATGGCTGCTGCTGGCAAGCCTGGGCGCCATTACGTGCCTGATGCGCGGCAATATCGGCCAGGTGGCGTCGGCGCCCGGCGGCGAACAGTTTGCCCATGGGATCATCAACGAAGTGCTGGCCATTATCACGTCCGCCGGTTATCGGCGCAATGAACGGTATATCGCCCAGACCACAGCCCTATTGACCCTGCCGGACTCGGTACAAACATCGTCCATGTATCGGGATTTAATGCAGGGCTATCCGGTGGAGGCAGAGCAGGTACTGGGGGATTTGGTCGCCATCGGGCGGCGGGTAGGCCTTGGCAGCCCATTGCTTAATGCCGCCTATACCAACCTGGCGATCTACCAGGCCAGCCGCGGGTGATCGACCGGAGTTGACTTATTCCGCTACGTTTCTTGCCCCATATCCCCCCAAAGTCAGGGGGAGGAAATAAAAATCGAATAAACCGGCACGGTGGCGTGTTTACCCGTTATTACATGTGAGAATAGGGTAAATACCACCATGTCGGCCAATCTGTTATCCCCGGAAACCTCCTTAACGCGTCGCTACGACCGCCTGACCATCGCGCTGCATTGGGTTACGGCGCTGATCGTGATTTTTCTGTTCGCCAGTTCCCAGATATGGGAACAATTGGCTCGCGGCACACCCTGGCGCAAGGGTCTTCAGTCGTTGCATATCTCCTTTGGCATTACCTTGGCGGTAATTATCGTCTTACGACTGTTTTGGCGTGCCACCGCCGGGCGCAAACTGCCGCCAGCCAATGATGCGCCATTAATGCACATCATCGCCAAATTGACCCATTGGGCCTTGTATTTACTGTTAGTGATCCAGATCACGCTGGGTTTTCTGTTCCGCTGGGCTCAAGGCGAGCCATTTATGTTTTTCGGCTTATTCACCCTACCGGATCCGTTTAGCATAGACCCGCTGCTGCGCCACACCTTTGGCTCACTGCATTTTTATACTGCCTGGACCATTATCATCCT
>JAATGH010000239.1 GCA_015654745.1 Enterobacterales bacterium | reverse complement strand
GTGCTCGATTCTTTTGGTATTGGCGCCGCCGGCGATGCGCAGAAGTTTGGCGATACCGGATCCGATACTTTGGGCCATATCGCACAGCGTTGCCAGCAAGGTGAAGCCAACCAAGGTCGTAACGGGCCATTGAGGTTGCCAAACTTATCGCGCCTTGGCCTGGGACGGGCGGCTGAGGAGTCCACCGGCCATTTTCCCGCCGGATTGGATCCGCATGCCGAGATTATCGGTGCTTACGCCTACGCCAGTGAAATCTCCTCCGGCAAGGATACCCCTTCAGGACATTGGGAAATTGCCGGCGTGCCGGTGATGTTTGATTGGGGATATTTCCCCGATCCGGAGAACAGCTTCCCGCAGGAACTGCTTAATCAATTGGTGGAGGATGCGCAATTGCCGGGTTATCTGGGCAACTGCCACTCGTCCGGTACCCTGATCCTCGATCGGCTCGGCGAGGAGCACATGCGCAGCGGCAAACCAATTTTTTATACGTCGGCAGATTCTGTATTCCAGATCGCGTGCCATGAGGAGACATTTGGCCTGCAGCGTTTGTACGATCTGTGTGAAATTGCCCGGGAGCTGCTCACGGACGGTGGATATAATATCGGTCGCGTCATTGCGCGTCCTTTTATCGGTGATAAAAGCGGCCATTTTCAACGTACCGGCAACCGCCATGATCTGGCGGTAGCGCCGCCCGCCGCGACGATATTGCAAAAGCTGGTGGAGGAAAAAGGCGGGCAGGTGGTCTCGGTGGGTAAGATAGCCGATATCTACGCCCAGGTGGGCATCACTAAAAAAATCAAGGCCACCGGTCTTGATGCGCTATTTGACGCCACCCTCGTCGAGATGGAGCAGGCGGGCGATAGCACCATTGTCTTTACTAATTTTGTCGATTTCGACTCATCCTATGGTCATCGGCGCGACGTGTCGGGTTATGCGGCCGCGCTGGAGCTGTTCGATCGCCGTTTGCCCGAGCTGATGGCGCGGGTAACCGGCGAGGATATGTTAATCCTAACCGCCGACCATGGCTGCGACCCCACCTGGCCGGGCACTGACCATACCCGCGAGCATATCCCGGTATTAATTTACGGTCCCAAGATTAAACCAGGCTCCTATGGCCACCGCGCAACCTTTGCTGATATCGGGCAGACCGTGGCGCGTTATTTTGCCTTGTCGCCGATGGAGTATGGCAAAGCCCTATTCTAGGTCGCTGTTAAATCGCTGTTTTAACCCGCCCTTGGGCGGGTAGAATGTCAATTTTTAATCATCAATAAGGAAAATCACCATGGCAACGCCGCATATTAACGCTGAACGAGGCGATTTTGCAGATGTGGTCCTGATGCCCGGCGATCCGTTGCGGGCGCAACATATTGCCAATACCTTTCTGTCTGCGGCGCGTGAAGTCAATAACGTGCGCGGCATGCTCGGCTACACCGGTACCTATAAAGGCCGGGCGATTTCCGTGATGGGCCATGGAATGGGCATTCCTTCGTGCTCTATCTATACGAAAGAACTGATTACCGAATTTGGCGTACAGCAGATTATCCGGGTAGGTTCCTGCGGAGCGGTGCGCGCTGATGTTCATGTCCGCGATGTGATTATCGGTATGGGTGCCTGTACCGACTCGAAGGTTAACCGCATGCGCTTTAAGGATCATGATTACGCGGCCATTGCCGACTACGAGCTGTTACGCCATGCGGTGGATGCCGCCAATGCGGCCGGCGTGAATGTGCGCGTCGGTAATTTATTTTCCGCCGATCTGTTTTACTCCCCCGATCCGCACATGTTTGATGTGATGGAGAAATACGGCATTCTCGGGGTGGAAATGGAGGCTGCCGGCATCTATGGCGTGGCGGCGGAGTTCGGCGCCAGGGCGTTGGCCATTTGCACCGTATCCGATCATATCCGTAGCGGCGAAGCCTTGAGCGCTGCCGATCGGCAGACCACCTTTAACGACATGATTGAAATTGCGTTGGAATCGGTGCTGCTAGGCGATCGCCACAGCTGATTTTATCGGCGTCGGGCCGGTTAGCTTTTCGGCGCTGCCGGCCCTTCGTCGTCCTTCGCCACCTCATCTTCGCCCTTGCGCTCCGCCAAGGGCGTGCTGGCGGTCAGCAGATACGGCGATTGCTGCCAGCGGCTTCGGCGGTTTTGCAGCAGCGTGCGGGCCAGAATGATGCCGATGGCCAGGGCCAGCAGGATCATCAGGCGCAGCAGATTGGTGGTGTTGTCAACCTGCTTGGCCTCGGTCTCCAGCACATGCGTATCCAGGGTCAGCCGAACAAAACCGCTGGGACCGTCCTTATCGACAATCGTACGTACCAACTGATGATTAAAAAAGCTGCCGGCGCGCTGGCGTTCAATGGCCAGTCGGTCCCGTACGCTGATATTTTCTCCCGACCGGGCAATCAGATTGCCGTCCATACCATACACGCTGGCATCAAGGATGCGGCTGCCTTCGGTCAACTTATCCAGCACCGCCTGGATCGGCGCGGTGTTGTCATCGCTTTGCGCCATCAGCGGCGCCAGTTGGCCGGACAGCTGGCGGATCAGCGTATCGGCCAGGTCATCCACCTGCGCCGAGCGCGCCATTTGGTGGCTCAGGCTGAACCACGACGCGCCCTGCATAAGTAATACCAGCAGCGTCACGCAAATCAAAACAATGGCGGTGCGATGTAAACGAAACGAGAGTCTGGCCCGGGCCATGGGATTCCTTTACTATATTGGACGCATTATGTTGCCAGAATCATCGGCGATAGGATATACCCTTTATCTTTCAAGTTGCAGGCG
>JAATGH010000354.1 GCA_015654745.1 Enterobacterales bacterium | reverse complement strand
GCCCTGAATGCGGCGGTGGAAGCTGCCCGTGCCGGCGAACAAGGGCGTGGTTTCGCCGTCGTGGCCGGCGAGGTGCGCAATTTAGCCTATCGCAGTGCGGAAGCGGCTAAAGAGATCAAGGGGCTTATCACGGAATCGCAGGGTCGGGTAGATGAAGGGTCTGAAATGGCAATCACGGCGGGCGAAACCATGGATAATATTTCCGAGGAAGTGATGCGCGTTACCCGGCTGATGCATGAAATATCCACTGCCACAAACGAACAAAGCCGGGGTATCGAGCAAATCGCCTTAGCGGTGTCGCAAATGGATGCGGCGGCACAGCAAAACGCCACGCTGGTGGAAGAATCAACCGCAGCTACCCGTTCCCTGCAGTCGCAGTCGGATAACCTGATTGCCAGCATGGCGGTGTTTCAACTGGAAGAGGCGCTGGCCGCAGCGCCGGTAGTACAAACAGCGGAAAAACAGGCGGCGGCCGCCTAAATCGGACGTCCCCGCCGTCGGCAAGCGGCGAGGACCGTCGATCGGGCCAACCGCAACCCCGATTTCTACTCGTCGGGGAATTCACGCATAAAACGTTCGGCATCGTTCACCATCGATTCGGTGCCGACAAAAAACGGCGAACGCTGGTGAAGTTTTTCCGGCTGTATATCCAGGATCCGATTTTTTCCATCGCTGGCTTTGCCACCGGCCTGCTCGGCCAGAAAAGCGATCGGATTACACTCATAAAGCAAACGAAGTTTACCTTGCGGGTGCGTGGCGGTGCTGGGATACAGATAAATGCCGCCTTTTAGCAGGTTGCGGTGAAAATCGGATACCAGCGAACCAATATAACGTGACGTATAGGGGCGATGCGTTGCCTCATCCATCTCCTGGCAGTACTTAATGTATTTCTTAACGCCGGTAGGAAACTTGATGTAATTGCCTTCGTTGATGGAATACATATTGCCGGTGGCGGGGAATCGCACGCTCTCATGGGACAAACAAAATACGCCGATGGAAGGATCATAGGTAAAGGCATGGACACCGCAGCCGGTAGTGTATACCAGCATGGTGGAGGACCCGTAAACCACATAGCCCGCGGCGACCTGCTTACTCCCCGGTTGTAAAAAATCGGCCTCCGTGACCGGGGTGCCCACGTCGGTGATCCGGCGGTAAATCGAAAAGATAGTTCCTACGGATACGTTGACGTCGATATTGGACGAACCATCCAACGGATCCATCAGCACCACATATTTGCCGCTGGTCGAACGCTCGCCGTCGAAAATGACGATTTCGTCTTCTTCTTCCGAGGCAATCCCCGCCACTTGTCCACGAGCTTTAAGCGCCGCTTTCAATTTTTCATTGGCAAACAGGTCGAGTTTCATCTGAACTTCGCCCTGGATGTTTGATACGCCGCTGGTGCCCAGAATGTCCACTAAACCCGCGGTATTGATATCGCGATGAATTATTTTCGCACCTAATTTTATCGCGGAGAGTAACGCGGTAAGTTCACCGGTGGCATGTGGAAATTCGTGCTGTTTCTCAACGATAAACTCGCCTAAGGTTTTCATAATACGTTCCCTGAATCGAAATAAGACACTTTTGCTATGGATGAAAAGTTGTACTATCAATGGCTACCAATAATACCCCTCAACCGCTACCACTAACCGAAAACCACTATCCGACACAACCGAAAACATAATCTGACTTAGCCAAAACCGATGCCGCTCTAGCGTAGATATGGAGAGTTTAGCTTAAACGAATGCGGGTACATCATCAAATCCGTTTATATCATCCGGCCGGGGCTGTAGAATGACCGCAGTTCGTGGTAAAAAAATGGAAAAATTATGCGCATACACATTCTCGGCATCTGTGGCACGTTTATGGGCGGGTTGGCGATGTTGGCCCGCTCACTGGGGCATGACGTCACCGGGTCCGATGATAATGTCTATCCTCCAATGAGTACTTTGCTGCAAGATCAGGGCATCCAGCTTATTCAGGGCTACGACCCGATCCAGCTCACGCCGGAACCGGATTTGGTGATCATCGGAAATGCGATGAGCCGCGGCAATCCCTGCGTAGAAGCGGTGCTCGAACGTGGTATACGCTATGTATCCGGCCCGCAGTGGCTGCACGATCAGGTATTACAACAGCGTTGGGTGATTGCCGTTGCGGGAACCCATGGTAAAACGACTACCGCCGGTATGGTAACCTGGATCCTCGATGTCTGCGGGTACGAGCCAGGGTTTGTCATCGGCGGTGTGCCCGGCAATTTCACCGTATCCGCGCGGTTGGGCCAAGGACAATTTTTTGTGGTGGAAGCGGATGAATATGATTGCGCCTTCTTTGACAAAAGGTCCAAGTTTGTTCACTACTGCCCCCGCACACTGATCTTGAATAACCTTGAATTCGATCATGCCGATATATTTGACGATCTCAAGGCGATTCAAAAACAGTTTCATCACCTGATAAGGCTCGTCCCCGGTCAAGGCAAGATCATCCTGCCTGATAACGATCCTCACCTCAAACAGGTTATGGCGATGGGATGCTGGAGCGAACAAGAATATGTTGGCGATGAGGGCAGTTGGCGGGCAAAAAAACTGGCGGCCGACTCTAGCGCGTTCCAGGTTCTGTTCCAGAACGAAGTTATCGGCGAAGTGCATTGGGGCCTGGTCGGCGAACACAACATGCACAATGCGCTAATGGCGATTGCCGCCGCTCGGCACGTGGGCGTGCAGCCGGCGGATGCTTGCCAGTCATTGGGGTCATTTATTAATGCCCGGCGGCGTCTTGAGCTAAAAGGTACCGCCAACGGGGTCAAACTGTACGATGATTTCGCCCATCACCCTACGGCGATACTCGCCACGCTTGCCGCGTTACGCAGTAAGGTCGGCGGAACCGCGCGAATTTTGGCGGTGTTGGAACCGCGATCCAATACCATGAAAATGGGGCTGAATAAGAATGAATTGGCCCCGGCGCTGGGACGAGCGGACGAGGTTTTCCTGTTTCAGCCGCAGCATATTCCCTGGCAGGTAAGCGAAGTCGCTGAAGCCTGCGTGCAGCCGGCGCATTGGAGTGCGGATGTTGATACGTTGGTGGATATGATCGTGAAGCGGTCGCAGCCAGGCGATTATATCCTGGTCATGAGCAACGGTGGCTTCGGCGGAATTCATGGCAAACTGCTGGCGCAATTGAATTTAAAGGCTGGTCTGGCGGTATGATGCCGAAAAACATAAAAAAAACCCCCGCATGCGGGGGGAAATCGTCGGATAGGGCGACGACTGCAAATCAATAACACGCGTCTGGTTATCGCTGCGACACAGGAATAACAGAGGGTGACGCCGTTATCGTTGGGTGCTAACTGAATAGATTTGAGAGTATGGGGACGCTAACCTGGAGGCTAGGGCGTTATTTGTACAGCTCGGCCGTAGCATGCCAGGTATCATTCTCGCGTGCTTCGGTAACTCGGTATGAGGTTGCTCCTTTGGCATCAGCCGCCTGGCTCAGTGCCTGGTGGATGTCGGAAGGCGTACCGGCAATTCCGCCTACGCTGACGGTCCCAATCGGATGTAAATGGCTTGCCTGTTCTTGATTGATGGACTCAGCCGCAAAAGCGCCGAAAGACAAAGCCGAAATGACGGTCATTAAAGAAGCCGCAGTGATCACTTTCATTTTCTTACCTCTAATGTCTTCACGTTCAACGAGAAAAGTGATGCAAAACGTGAGGTGCATCACGAAAGCAAGTATACACTAGTAACGCGAGGTATTAGTAGTTTGCTCATAATTTATTATGAAACTTTAATGTGCCTTTGCTTATTGATATGAAAATTCGCTATTAAAATCGTTCGCAAAATAGACAATCCAGATTAAATTAACTTAATATCAATAAGATAATTCACATTGACCAAACGTGCTGTCAACTCTTGGGCAATGGATGAAAACGGCGACGCATGCGCAGCGACGGCGGTGAAATGGCGGGAGGGAAGATGGACGACAGCACATTAGCCGTTCAAGACTCGGGCGGTAAGAGGATGGGAGTCGATTAAGATTCCTGCGCCCGGGTAAGATTTGGTTATAAGGCTCTGGCCGTGAACTTAAAGTTCCTGATCAAACAGTACCAGGATGGCCTCATAAAGCTGCTTGACGCTAAAACCTTTGGCGGGAGTGGTGAAAATCGTATCATCGCCGGCAATGGTACCCAGAATACCTTCCGATTTGCCAAGGGAATCCAGCAATCGGGCAATGAGTTGAGCCGCCCCTGGGCTGGTGTGAATCACAATCACCGCCTCGTTATGATCAACATCCAGGACTAAATTTTTCAACGGACTGCTGGTAGTCGGCACGCCTAGCTCGGCGGGGAGGCAATAAACCATTTCCATTTTGGCGTTACGAGTACGCACGGCGCCAAATTTGGTTAGCATCCTCGATACTTTAGATTGATTGATATTTTCGAATCCTTGTTCCTGCAACGCAAAAACGATCTCTCCTTGAGAGCTAAACTTCTCTTCCTTAAGCAATGCCTTAAAAGCTTTAACGAGCTCTTCTTGTTTTATGTTGTTACGCATGTTTGTTTAACCAAACCAGTAGCCGAAAATGTGCTGAGATTATGCGTATAATTGCATTTTTATGCAATAAGAATGGTCAGTATGGGCTGCGGGTGACTATATCTCCATCCTAAACGTTCAGCTTAGCAATAACTATTCACCCCATCCATGACCTGGCTCGCATATTTATAGAACGGAAAAAGTAAATCAATTGTTATTAAATTGATGTTGTTTTGTCCTTTCCTGACGGTGTAATGTAAAAGACGATCACCGATAATAAACGGCAGTAGTAGCCATTCCTCTGGAAAAAAACGGCGGTAAACCAGATAACGCCAGCATTGGCTGTTTAACGTCATGGCGCATGCGCGCTGCTCAGGTCAATAGTGGGACGCAGCCCAAATATAAAGAAAAGGTAATGCATCAATTCTCAAAATTGCGATCGCTGATTTGTTTTTAACCGTTTATCTCTCTATGATCATAACCAGATGATTTGACGGCATTTAATTTTTCCTATTATAATAAGGAGATTAGAATGAAAGTCGCAGTTCTCGGTGCAGCGGGTGGGATTGGACAGGCGCTAGCCCTGTTGCTCAAAACCCAACTTCCTTCAGGTTCCGAACTCTCCCTTTATGACATCGCTCCGGTAACTCCCGGTGTGGCTGTCGACCTCAGCCATATACCCACCGCGGTAAACATCAAAGGATTCAGCGGTGAAGACGCCACCCCGGCGCTGGTGGGGGCGGATATTGTCTTGATTTCCGCCGGCGTGGCCCGCAAACCGGGGATGGACCGCTCCGATCTGTTCAATGTTAATGCGGGTATTGTGCGTAATTTGGTCAATCAGGTTGCCAAAGCTTGCCCGGCGGCGATGATAGGTATCATAACCAATCCCGTGAATACCACCGTGGCGATTGCCGCCGAGGCGCTGAAAAAGGCCGGTGTGTATGATAAACGCAAACTGTTCGGGGTGACGACACTCGATATTATTCGTTCCAATACCTTTGTGGCGGAGTTAAAAGGACTGCGCCCACAGGATGTCGAGGTGTCGGTTATCGGCGGTCACTCCGGCGTAACGATATTGCCTTTGCTTTCCCAAGTGAAAGGCGTCAGCTTTAGCGAGCAGGAAGTGGCCGATCTGACCAAGCGCATCCAAAATGCGGGCACCGAAGTCGTGGAAGCTAAAGCCGGCGGCGGGTCAGCCACGCTATCCATGGGGCAAGCCGCCGCGCGTTTCGGCCTGTCGTTGGTGCGTGCGTTGCAGGGTGAGCAAGGCGTAGTGGAATGCGCCTATGTGGAAAGTGACGATGAATTTTCCCGTTTCTTTGCCCAGCCGTTGTTACTGGGTAAACAAGGACTGGTGGAACGCAAACCTATCGGTACCCTGAGTCCGTTCGAACACCAGGTGCTGGAACAGATGCGGGACGTCTTGAAAAGTGACATCGAACTAGGCGTAAAATTTATCAATCAGTAGCCGAGCCCTGGGTTCCCGCCATGGCGGCGGGACACTCTCCCCCCAGTCCCCTTCTTGTTTCACTCTGCGAATGCGTTGACCGTACTAACCCACTCTTGAGAAAGCTCCGAATTTACGCGCTTTTCGCCTGCTCGCGGCTCATGATTTCATAGGTATATATTCCCCTTTACCAACGGGGATTTGCGGTCGGTTATCTGTCCATAAACGCAATAAAAACCTTGCATGAAACTAATTGTTGTAAACAATTATTCTATTGATATTTAATGATTATTTTTGTTTATAGGATAAAAACCAATGGCGATCCCATTTTTTAATCGGTAGTGGCGTTTATGGCTTTTTTTATGTTGTAATTGTCGTTACGACAAGCTGTAATTGCTATAGAGTAGAAGCGTCATTACAACGGAACCACGCGGAATCGCGGCTCGGGAATAGTCTATTCGAGGTTGGTTTCAACCGCGTGGTGGCGATAACAGCGCGGTTATTACCATGGCATGGAGGAGAAATGGCAATAAAAAAGGAATGGATAGCGACTCATGAACTGATCGGCATTGGCGGCCTGCCAAAAACGCGGCAAGGGCTCAATCGGCGCGCCCGCGAAGAAGGCTGGCATAAAAGGCGGCGTGAGGGGGCCAGGGGCAAAGCCGTTGAATACGCCTGGCAAAGTCTACCGGATTCGGTAAAAAAGACGCTGTCCCTGCGTTCATCCAACGCTGACTATTCTTTATCGGCCCAGGAGCCCTCAACCACCTGGATTGAGATTCATCGACAGCTTTCCAGCGCCGAGCGTGATTTCGTGGTGGCGTTTGTGCTGCGCGAAGGTGTGCTGAAGCTGTTAAAACGACTGGATTATCCCGATGAGCTCCTGGCGGAGCTCGATCGGGAGTAAGGGAACTCACCATTATGGCGTGGGTGGTGACTCTCCTAACGTGGGTTTCGCCCGCGCCCGCTTACGTATCAGGCTTTTCCTGTCGAGCAACTGTTTTGTGTCCGGATCGATATAACGACTAGGCCAAATCTTCGAAGGATGTACTTCCAGGATATTGGCGATCAGCCATTCGCCTTTCGGCCATGGCCGGGTGAGGGCATTAGCCAGGGTGGACGAGCTCAACCCCGCAGCCCGCGATACTGCCGCGAGGGTGGTCCCGCGTTTGCGCATAGACGCAACGATATCCGCTGGATGCCAATCATCTGTCCTTTGAATCACGACTCATTCCTTTGCAAGTGGCCGGAGGTAAGGTAATGCAATAACTAACATAATTGAATAACCCTATGTAAATGCAACTTTTTTCCGTGGAAATCATACTGCCCTAATTTTCCAAAAGTGTTTCTTATATTTTCCATATAAAGTTGATTTTTGTAAAGGCCGTCCCTATTCGGAATGCAAACGTTATGAAAAAAGACTGGTATCGAACCAGCGAACTCATTGGCGTAGGTGGCTTACCCACCACTCGCCAAGGTGTCACCGCCCGCGCCCGCCGTGAAAAATGGATCGGCAGGCCCGTATCGGGGGTGCAAGGGAAGGGACTTGAGTTTTTTTGGGAGAGTTTACCGCAGGACGTCCAGTGGGAGCTCACTCGCCGCGCACTGCAGGAGTCGCCGGCGTTTCCGTATCTCGTTAAAACGGTGCGGCCGGAACCGGAAAAAGATCGGTTGGCGGCCTGGATGACCATCTACCAGCAGTTCAAGCTGGAAGAGTGCGAAGAAGTTATTAGCCTGGTGCTGCGGGAAGGCATCGCGGCGTTTCTGATTCGCCTGGGCATCGCTCCCAAGCGTTGATATGGGGAGGAAACGGCGGCGCTGTCGTTTCCTCCATGATGACGCCTGTTTCCTAAAACTGACGCCGCACCGCAATGTGCGCCAGGCTTTCTAGTGCTTGCCGGTAGGGCGTGGATTCCAGGACGGCGAGACAGGCGATAGCCTTGTCCGCTTCCTCCTCGGCACGTTGCCGGGTATATTCAAGCGAACCGCACTGCCGCATGGTTTCAAGCACCGACTCTAACAAATGTCGTCCATTGCCCTTAACGATAGCGTCGCGAATCACCGCCGACTGGGCTTCATTACCATTGCGCATCGCGTGCAGCAGCGGCAGGGTGGGTTTTCCCTCGTTCAGGTCGTCGCCGGTGTTCTTGCCCAGCGTTTTACCATCGGCGCTGTAATCAAGCAGATCGTCGATCAGTTGGAACGCGGTGCCGAGATAACGGCCATAATCCCGCAGCGCGTCCTCTTGCGCCGGCGTGGCCTCCGCCAGAATGGCCGATGAATGCGAGGCGGCTTCGAACAACCGGGCAGTCTTGCTGTAAATCACCCGCATATAACTTTCGACGGTGATATCGGGGTCATTGCAGTTCATTAACTGTAACACCTCGCCCTCGGCAATCACATTGACCGCCTCCGCCATCAGGGCCAGCACTCGCAACGACTCCAGCCCGGTCATCATCTGAAACGCGCGGGTGTAGATAAAGTCCCCGACCAACACGCTGGCGGCGTTGCCGAATGCGGCGTTGGCGGTTGCCTTTCCGCGCCGCATATCCGATTCGTCAACCACGTCGTCATGCAACAAGGTCGCGGTGTGGATAAACTCGATCAGCGCCGCAACGGTAATATGCTTACTGCCTGTGTAATGCAGCGCCTTGGCCGCCAAAACGGCTATCATCGGGCGGATGCGCTTGCCGCCGCCGCTGATGATGTAATGGCCGAGCTGATTGATAAGCACAACCTCGGAGTTCAGCTGCTCGAGTATAATGGCGTTGACGTCCGCCATGTCCTGCGCGGTGAGTACTGTGATTTGATCAAGGTTCATTATTTTCTTTTGGCTTTATTTTTACCGTTGAAATAGTAACGCTGCTCATGAGGCCAGATGGCAGAAACTGTGTTACTGATTGTACTTGAAAAATGATATAGATAAACGCCGATAAAGAAACTGCCCTTTTTTCACGTCCTGTATGTATC
>JAATGH010000122.1 GCA_015654745.1 Enterobacterales bacterium | reverse complement strand
TTGACGGTATTTTGGTTCAATTGCCGCTGCCGGCGGGCATCGACAATATCAACGTGCTGGAGCGCATCAGGCCGGATAAGGATGTCGACGGGTTCCACCCGTATAATGTTGGCCGGTTGTGTCAGCGCGCACCGCTGCTGCGTCCCTGCACGCCCAAGGGTATCATGACCTTGCTTGAGCGTTACCAGATTGAAACGTTCGGGGTAAACGCGGTGGTAGTGGGAGCATCGAACATCGTGGGGCGGCCGATGAGCCTGGAGCTGCTGCTGGCCGGCTGCACGGTTACCGTAACGCACCGCTTCACCAAGGATTTGCAGCGGCATATTGAAAACGCCGATCTGCTGGTCGTGGCGGTGGGCAAGCCCGGATTCATTCCGGGTGAATGGATAAAACCGGGCGCGGTGGTACTGGATGTCGGCATCAGCCGCTTACCCAACGGCAAGGTGGTGGGCGATGTCGACTTCGCGGTGGCGTCGCAGCGTGCGGCCTATATCACTCCTGTGCCCGGCGGCGTCGGCCCGATGACGGTGGCGACCTTAATTCAAAACACTTTGCAGGCATGTGAAGACTTTCACGATATAGCATCTTAACGGCGGAACATGATGGAAACTTTTTCTCTTGACGGCCATCCGTACATTGCATTGTGCGATTTACTGAAGATTCAGGGTTGGTGTCACAGCGGCGCGGCGGCGAAAACCGCTATTTATGGCCAACAGGTCAAGGTCGACGGCACGATGGAAACCCGCAAGCGGTGTAAAATCGTGGTTAACCAGCAGGTCGAATTTTTAGGCCAGCAGGTGAAAATCGTCGAGTGAGCCGATGGTTTACCACCCGGAGGGCTTGGCAACAATAAACGAAGGGCGCGGTAGCAACCGCGCCCTTCCGTCCTTGTCACCCGTCTAGCGCTTGCGGTGGTTAACCACGCCGCCAAATGGTTCCCTGGGCGCTGTCCTCTAGCACAATACCCAGTTCATTAAGCCGGTCGCGCGCCTCATCGGCCAACCGCCAATCTTTATTGCTGCGCGCATCGTTGCGTTGTTTGATCAATGCTTCAATCTGGGCGGTTTCATCCTCATTGACCTGGGCGCCGTGTTGCAGGAACTGTTCCGGATCCTGTTCCAGCAGACCCAACACATTGGCCAAATCACGCAGCCCGGCGGCCAACCCGACGGCCGCAGCCGGATTTTCCACTTTCAGTCGATTGACTTCGCGGGCCATTTCGAACAGCACCGAATAGGCTTCGGGGGTATTAAAATCATCATCCATGGCGGCGGTAAACTGAGCCTGAAAGGCTTCGCCACCCGCGGCCAGGGTGCGCGGATCGGTGCCGCGCAGCGCAATATAGAGCCGCTCAAGAGACGCTAGGGCCTGTTTGAGGTTATCTTCGCTATAATTGAGCTGGCTGCGATAATGGCCAGACATTAAAAAGTAGCGCACGGTTTCCGCATCGTAATATTTCAAGACATCACGCACGGTAAAAAAGTTACCCAAGGATTTGGACATCTTTTCCCGATCGATCATGACCATGCCCGAATGCATCCAGTAATTCACATAGGGGCCCTCATGGGCGCAGCTGGACTGCGCGATTTCATTCTCATGATGGGGGAACATCAAATCCGAGCCGCCGCCATGAATATCAAAATGGGTGCCTAACTGATTGCAGTTCATGGCGGAGCATTCGATATGCCAGCCCGGGCGACCCGCGCCCCAGGGTGACGGCCAGCTCGGCTCGCCGTCCTTGGCCATCTTCCACAGCACAAAGTCCATTGGATTGCGTTTCACATCGCCCACATCAACCCGGGCCCCGGCCTGGAGCTGATCCAGATCCTGCCGTGAGAGCACGCCGTAGGTGGGATCGGTATCAACTGCAAACAGGATATCGCCGTCGGTCGCCTGATAGGCGTGCCCTTTTTGCAGCAGGATTTCCACCAGTTCGACAATCTCTGCCATGTGGCGCGTTGCGCGCGGCTCGCTATCCGGCCGCAGGATTTTCAACGCGTCAAAGTCCTGGTACATTTCCGCGGTCATGCTTTCGGTAAGCTGTTCGATAGTCTCGTGATTTTTGGCCGCCCGAAGGATGATTTTGTCGTCTATATCCGTGATGTTTCGTACATAGTTGACGTCATACCCTTTGTAGCGCAAATAGCGGGTCACTACATCAAACGCGACAAATGTCCGCCCATGACCAATATGGCACAGGTCATAGACGGTAATGCCACACACGTACATACCGACTTTGCCGGCATGGATAGGTTTAAAATCCTCTTTTTGTCGTGTCAGGGTATTGTAAATCTTCAGCATCGAAATATATTCCATGGTGTTAGCGGGGTACGTGTGTGTATACCGACAAGTGTGGACGGATCAATTTCCAACAGCGTATTGAAACTCGAAGGCGTTGGTAATGCAAGACCGTGACTGGTAGTCAAATGTTGTTTCCCTCACGGCAAAACACGCCATTAGCGCCCGCGCGATGTCAGAAATAAGCATTCACAGCCTTGAATGCTGACTCAGCTCCTGACTTATGTTATAAATTCAGTCTGCTTGATCACTGACTGTGAGCAACTCATTTTCTGACTAGTAGGACAACTATTTATGGTCACTCTTCATACCAACCACGGCGATATCGTCATTAAGACCTTCGCTGACAAAGCTCCATTAACCGTTGAAAATTTTCTGACTTACTGTCGCGAAGGTTTTTATGATAATACCATTTTCCATCGCGTAATTAATGGTTTTATGATCCAGGGCGGCGGTTTTGAACCCGGCATGACCCAGAAGAAGACCCGCGCAACGGTGAAAAATGAAGCCAATAATGGACTGAAAAACACCCGCGGCACGTTAGCCATGGCCCGCACCAACGATCCGCATTCCGCCACCGCCCAGTTTTTCATCAATCTGGTTGACAATGATTTTCTTAACTTCCGCTCTGAACGCGCCGACGGCTGGGGCTACTGTGTATTTGCCGAAGTCACCGGCGGCCTCGATGTGGTAGATAAAATCAAGAACGTGTCGACCGGTAATAGCGGCCCACACCAAGATGTGCCAAAAGAAGATGTGATTATTACCGGCGTGACCGTAGAAGAATAATCGTTGCCATGGCAACTTTGTTTATTGCAGATCTGCATCTCAGTGTTCAGGAACCGGCGATTACCGCCGGTTTTCTGCATTTCCTACAGCGCCAGGCTGCTCACGCCGACGCGTTATATATCCTCGGGGATTTGTTCGAAATATGGATTGGCGATGACGATCCCTGTCCGCTGCACGCCGAAATAGCCTTGGCGCTAAATCAGTTAACGCAACGGGGTGTGCCCTGTTTTTTTATCCATGGCAATCGCGACTTCCTTATTGGTAAAGATTTTGCCCGGGCGAGCGGTATGACAATACTGCCACAAGAGCAGTTACTGACCCTTTACGACCGCCCAATACTGATCCTGCACGGCGATACGCTTTGTACTGATGATCTGGCTTACCAACGTTACCGGCGGCGGGTTAACCGACGCTGGCTGCAGCGGCTTTTTCTCATGTTGCCGCTGAAAAGACGCATGCGCATTGCCCAGCGGATGCGTTCAAGCAGCCAACAAGCCAATCGGGCAAAATCAGCCACTATCATGGACGTCAATCCCCAGGCCGTGGCGACAGCATTCTCGCGCCATGATGTTAAATGGATGATCCATGGTCACACCCACCGTCCGGCAATCCATACCGTCATTCTTCCCGACGGCAAGGCGCATCGCGCGGTGCTGGGCGCCTGGCATCAGCAGGGTTCCATGATAAAAGTGACGAGTGAAAGCGTAGAGCTGGTGGAGTTTCCCTTTTAACCCCTAATTTATGACTCGGACGGCCACGCAACCGTTTTCCTTGCTCGGGTCACATGCTATGCTCTACGCCCTCTGCCTTATACCGCGCCCCCTGCGGCACCCGGCGTGGCAGGGGCCGTTGATTAATAGCACAGGAGCAATTACGCGCATGCCATCCAACCTTGCCCCGGCAAAAATTGCCATTGTAATGGGGTCCAAAAGCGACTGGACCACCATGCAATTTGCCGCCGATATACTCATCGAGCTGCAATTGCCTTTCCATGCCGAGATTGTCTCCGCACATCGTACTCCGGACAAGTTGTTCAGCTTTGCCGAACAGGCGGCCGGGGCAGGTTTTCAGGTGATAATAGCCGGTGCGGGAGGTGCAGCGCATCTGCCCGGAATGCTGGCGGCCAAAACCTTGGTTCCCGTATTGGGGGTGCCGGTGCAGAGCGCTGCGCTCGGCGGCGTCTACAGCCTCTACTCTATCGTCCAGATGCCGCGCGGCGTGCCGGTGGGAACGCTGGCCATAGGTAAAGCCGGCGCGGCGAACGCCGCCCTGCTGGCAGCACAGATCCTGGCGTTACATGACCAAGGACTGAGCGCTCGCCTGACCGCCTGGCGCCAGGCGCAAACCGACGTTGTATTAGCCCATTCCGACCCACGGGAGGAAGCATGAAGCCGGTTTGTGTTTTAGGTGATGGCCAATTAGGCCGGATGCTGCGCCAGGCCGGAGAACCGATGGGAGTGGCGGTATTTCCAGTAGGATTAGAGGCCGATCCGCGCTCGGTCCCCTTTGAGCAAAGCGTTATTACCGCCGAGATAGAACGTTGGCCGGAAACCACGCTGACGCGCGAGCTGGCCAACCATAAAGCCTTCGTCAACCGGGACATTTTCCCTCGACTGGCTGACCGGCTGACGCAAAAAACGCTGCTAGACGACCTACGCTTGGCCACCGCCCCCTGGGAAGAGCTCAGTGCCGCCGCGCAGTGGCCGCAAATTTTCGCTTCCTTTAACGACTTGGCCATAGTCAAACGCCGCGTCGGCGGCTATGACGGCCGCGGCCAATGGCGCCTGGCGCCGGGCGATGAAGCAGCGCTACCCCAGGAATGTTATGGTAGCTGTATCGTTGAGAAAGGCATCGGCTTTTCCGGAGAAGTGTCGCTGATTGGCGCTCGCGGATATGACGGTTGCATGGTGTTTTACCCGCTGACCCACAATCTACACCAGGATGGCATACTCCGCGCCAGCGTGGCATTGCCGCAGCCCGATGGCGCGCTCCAGCGCCGGGCGGAAAGCATGCTCTCGGCCATAATGCATGAACTTAAGTATGTCGGCGTGATGGCGATGGAATGCTTCATTCTGAACGGCGACTTGCTGATTAACGAACTGGCGCCACGAGTCCACAATAGCGGCCACTGGACGCAAAACGGCGCATCGATAAGCCAGTTCGAGCTACATCTGCGGGCCATACTCGCCCTGCCCCTGCCCGAACCGGACGTCAGCACTCCGTCGATCATGATCAACCTCATCGGTACCGACATCAATACCCACTGGCTGGCCGATCCTCTGGTTCACCTGCATTGGTATGAAAAAGAAGTACGTCCCGGACGCAAGGTGGGCCATATCAACCTTAACCACCCCGACGGCCAGTACCTTGCCCATAGTCTGCATTACCTGGCCACGCTGCTGCCTGCCGAGTACCAATCCGGCCTCGCCTGGGCACGGCAAAAACTCGCCGACCTCAACTAAACCCCATTGCGCGGTAGACCCGCCTACTCCGGACGCACAGCAGCCCCGGTTAAAGGGAAAACGCGCCAATGGGGGTTGAATTGGCCGTGTTTTTCCCGGCCAACCGAAACCCCATGGCGCGGTACGCCCGCCTACTCCAGACGCACAGCAGGCCCGCTTGAAGGGATGCGTCAATCCCTTAGAGCATCGCGCCCTGCAACGCATGATTCAACGTCGCGCTCGGACACATCGCACGACTGGCCAACTCGGGATTCGGATGATAATAACCGCCAATATCCACCGCCCGGCCCTGCACCTGGTTCAGCTCGGTGACGATTTTATCCTCGTTTTCAGCCAAAATCCGCGCCAAGGCCGCAAACTGATCGCGCAGCACCGGATCCTCATCCTGACCCGCCAACGCCTGGGCCCAATAAAGTGCCAGATAAAAATGGCTGCCCCGGTTATCCAGCTCACCGGTTTTGCGCGAAGGCGACTTATTGGTGTCCAGAAACTTACCGTTAGCCTGATCAAGCGTTTTCGCCAAAACCTTCGCCTTGGCATTGGCCGTTGATGTACCAACATGATCCAACGACGCCGCCAACGCCAGGAACTCGCCCAGAGAATCCCAGCGCAGATGGTTCTCCTGCAGGAACTGCTGAACATGTTTTGGCGCGGAGCCACCGGCACCGGTTTCAAACAGCCCACCGCCGCTCATCAATGGAACAATGGACAACATCTTGGCACTGGTACCCAGCTCCATGATAGGGAACAGATCGGTAAGATAATCGCGCAGCACGTTGCCGGTGACGGAAATCGTATCCAACCCGGCGCGAATGCGATCGATGGAAAAACGGGTGGCGTCTTCCGGAGACATGATGCGCACATCCAGCCCGTCCAGATCGTGATCCTGCAAATAACGACGCACCTTGAGGATCACCTGCGCATCATGGGCGCGCTGCGGATCCAGCCAAAAAATAGCCGGGGTACCGGACTCGCGGGCGCGATTTACCGCCAGTTTTACCCAATCCTGGATGGGGGCATCCTTCGCCTGGCACATACGCCAGATGTCACCGCTTTCCACGGCCTGCTCCAACAGCACCTGGCCACGATCGTCGGTCACCCTTACCACCCCTTCCGCCTGGATGTGGAATGTCTTGTCGTGGGAACCGTACTCTTCGGCCTTCTGCGCCATCAGCCCAACGTTGGAAACGCTGCCCATCGTGGTCGGATCGTAGGCGCCGTGCAGTTTGCAGTCATCAATAACCACCTGATAAACGCCGGCGTAACAGCGATCGGGAATGATCGCCTTGGTGTCATGCAGTTTGCCATCGGGACCCCACATCTTGCCTGAATCACGGATCATCGCGGGCATCGACGCATCAACGATCACATCGCTTGGCACATGCAGGTTGGTTATTCCCTTATCGGAATTCACCATCGCCAGCCGTGGACGGACCTGATACAACGCCTGAATGGCCTGTTCAATCTCATCCTGCTGCGCCGCGGGCAACGTTTTAATCTTGGCGTATAAATCGCCAATGCCGTTATTGACATCCACGCCCAGCGGGGCGAGAACCTCGGCGAATCGGGTCAGGACATCTTGATAATACACGGCGACGAATTGACCGAAAATGATGGGATCGGAGATCTTCATCATGGTGGCCTTCAGATGCACCGACATCAGCACACCCTGCCGTTTTGCATCATCGATCTGGGCGGAGATAAAGCGGCGCAGCGCTTTTTTGCTCATCACTGACGCATCAATGATTTCACCGGCATTGACCGCGGTTTTCGCTTTGAGCACCTGCACACTGCCGTCTTTGGCGACCAGTTCGATCTTGACGCTGCCGTCGGCGACAAGCAGGGCGGATTTTTCGGTACCGTAAAAATCTCCCTCGGTCATATGGGCGACGTGGGTTTTAGACTCCGCGGACCAGGGCCCCATGCGGTGAGGATGCTTGCGCGCATAATTTTTAACCGACAGCGGCGCGCGGCGATCGGAATTGCCTTCACGCAGCACCGGGTTTACCGCGCTGCCCTTGATTTTATCGTAGCGGGCATTAGCCTGTTTTTCCTCAGGGGTTTTTGGCTCGTCCACATAGTCCGGCACCGGGTAGCCCTGGGTTTGCAATTCCTTAATAGCCGCTTTCAGCTGCGGCAAGGAGGCGCTGATGTTGGGCAATTTGATAATATTGGCTTGCGGCGTTAACGCCAGCTGTCCCAACTCGGTCAAATGGTCGGCTATTTTTTGATTTTCTTTAAGATATTCAGGGAAGTTGGCGAGAATGCGGCCGGCCAGCGAGATATCGCGCGTTTCCACCGCGATCCCCAGGGATTGGGTAAACGCCCTGATGATAGGCAACAGGGAATAGGTCGCCAAGGCCGGAGCTTCATCGGTAAGGGTGTAGATAATCTTGGAGGTTGTGGACATTTATTACGTAAACTCCTCTATTACAAAGCGATTGCAACCATCTTGAAGAGTGCGAAACCGTTGCGTTCACCATTGGCACCAGCCGGGAGCATTGACCGAAAAAGGCATTTCCGGGAAACACTTCCAGGTGCTTCAATTGGGCAGAACGGGTCTGCCAAAGGGTTGTATTACCTGGCCGTTACTGTGCAGTAGACGGCCGGTAACTGTCAACCAGGATGTCTCGCTCCTGAAGTTTTTTTGTTGCGCCAATGTTCTTTTTTTGTAATAAATCAACCTTGATATTGGCGATACGCCCCTTTGACCGCGATCAACCTCACGCCCAGCAGGGTTCCCATTAGCGATAACAACAACATGCTGCACAAGGGCAACAGCCACCACAGCATATAATCCGGTTGCCACGGGAAATCGAACACTCGGCGTTGCAACAAAGCCAGCGCCACTTCGGCGCCCACCGTAGCCGCCAGGCCGGCGACCAGCCCCAACAGGGCAAACTCGCTCCAAAGGGTGGCGCGCAACATTTTTTTCCCGGCCCCCAAGGTGCGGTAAACCACCAGTTCTTGCTGGCGCTGGCGCATCCCGACCTGCACTTGGGCCACCAGCAATAAACCACCGCAAATCAGCACCAAGAACACCATGATTTCCAGCGCTCGGCTCACCTGCTGCAGTATTTGTCCTATTTGCCCGAGCATTGCGCCGACGTCCAATAAACTTAGCGTAGGAAATTGGCGATTCAGTTGGGTCATCACCTTAGCGTCCGCGTGATAGCGGAAACTGGTCAGCCAGGTCTGCGGCTGCTGGTACAGCGCGCCGGGAGGAAAGATAAAAAAGAAATTGGGTCGCAGACTTTCCCAATCCACTTTACGCACGCTGCTGACCGTTGCGCTAAAGGATTGCGTATCGCCGGTAAACGTCAGAATATCACCGAGTTTCAGATGCAATTGATCGGCCACCTGCTGCTCAATGGAAACTTCGCCCGCTTTCGGCGGCCAGTTCCCCTCCAACAGTTGAGTATGATCAGGCGGCTCCGCCAGCCAGGTCAGATTAAGCTCGCGGTTAACCGTTCGCCCCCCCGGATCGGTCTCATGGATCACGTCGGTGGCCTTCTGCTGGTTTATTCCGGTCAACCGAGCGCGAATAATCGGATAAAAGACGCCGGGGCGCACCGCGTGGTGAGCCAGGAAAGCGTGAACCTGCGGGACCTGTTCAGTGGTCATATTCAGCAAAAAATAGTTCGGACTGTCCGGCGGTAGTTGCTGCTGCCAGCGCTCGAGCAGGTCGCCGCGCATCACCAATAACAGCGCCAACAGCATGAAGGACATCGAGAATGCCGCCAGTTGGCTCATGGTCACCCAGGGTTGGCGAAGCAAACGATTAATGGCCAGCCGCAGCGTCAGACGACGTACCGTCAGGCGTCGCAATAGCCATAATGCGCCCCATCCTATCGCCGCCAGCAGTAGTGACAACATAACGATTCCGCCTGCCAGCGACCATAACAGGGCGTTGGCGCCGGCCAACGCCGCCAGCAGCCCCAGCACAATCAGCGCCACTACCGGCAAATAGATACGCAGCGGCCATACAATCCGGGTGGTGTCCCGCCGCAACACCCGCAGCGGCCTGGTTGCCAACAATTGGCGATAGGGCCGCACGCCCACCAACAGGGAAATGACCACCAATGAACCAAGGGACCAGAGCCACGGCCACCCGCCGGCGGCGGGCAGGGCCGCCGGCAATACCGGTGCCAGCATCCGCATCAGAAGCGCCTCGAAGGCCAGTCCGATCAGGCTGCCGCCAACGGCGGCAACGATCAGCAGCAACAGCCATTGCCCAATCACCAATTTCATCAGCGACCGGCGTCCCGCCCCGAGCGTTTTCAAGACCGCCACGATATCGCCACGGCTACGGCAGTAATGCCCCATGGCCACCGCCACCGCCGCGACAGATAACAACAGCGTCAACAACGCCGACAATACCAGAAAATCATGGGCCCGTTGCAGAGTGGAATTCAGCGCGCCGCTGGAGTCGTCCAGGCTATACCAGCGTTGGTCGGCCGCCAGCTTCGGCAGCAGGAAGCGTTCGAAGTCCTGCAAGGGTTGCCCGTCACCGGCAAAGAGGTAACGCCAGGTTACCCGGCCGCCGGGCTGCACTGCCCCGGTACTGGCCACATCCGCCAGGTTGATGATGATGCCGGGCGCGGTTTGAAAAGGATTAAATCCGCTATCCGGTGCTTGCAGCACCTCGCCGGCAATGCGTAACGTCGCGTCTCCTACCGCCAGCGGGTCGCCAACTTTTACGCCGAGCAGCGCCAGGAGGCGCGGCGCCACCAGCACCGTCCCCGGCGCCGCGCGCAGATTAGCCGGACGGGTCGTCAAGGTACCATACAGCGGATATCGCTCATCGGTGGCCTTGACATCGGCCAGTTGGGCATTATCACCGGCAAAGGCCATGGTCATAAAACTGATTTGACGGCTAAGCGCTAATCCCCCACTTTGCGCCTGCCGGAGCCAGGCTTCATCCACCGGCCGCGCCGCGCGCAGTACCCGATCGGCGGCCAGGAATTCACGACTTTGCTGCCCGAGCCCCTTTTGCATCCGATCGCTGATATTCCCCAGGGCCAGCACACAGGCGACCGACAGGGTAAGCGCCAGCCAGACGATCACCAATGAGGGCGAACGCCATTCTCGCCAAAACCATCGTGCAATCATGCCACCTCCAGTAGTTGGCCGTCCTGCAGACGTAAGCGCCAGTCACAGCGGGCGGCCAGCTGGGTGTCATGGGTAACCAGAATCAGCGTGGTGGCAAAGTCGTGATTGAGTGAAAATAACAAATCGGCAATACGATCGCCGGTTTTGCGATCCAGATTACCGGTCGGCTCATCGGCAAACAGAATTCGCGGGCGGCCGCTAAACGCGCGGGCCAGGGCGACACGTTGCTGCTCGCCGCCGGAGAGCTGGGCCGGCAGGTGATTAAGCCGGCGCGCCAGCCCAAGCGTTTCCAGTAACGCCAAGGCCTGTCCCCGGCTCTGGCGCTCACTTTCGCCACGCAGCAAGGCCGGCAACTGCACATTCTCCAGGGCGGTGAGCGTGGGTATCAGCATAAAAGACTGGAAAACGAAACCGACACTTTTGGCACGCAGTGCCGCCCGTTGCTCTTCGTCCAAGGTTCCCAGCAATTGTCCCAACAGCGATACATCCCCTTCACTACCGTCGTCCAGTCCGGCCAAAATGCCCAGCAGGGTGGACTTTCCGGAACCCGACTCGCCAATCAACGCAATCGTCTGAGCGGGTTTGACAAGCAGCTCAACTCCGGTAAGGATGGTGATCTGGTTTTCTCCCTGACCGACGTGTTTACTAAGATGATGAACTTCAACAACGTTTTCCGCTGGCATTTCCTCTTCCTTTTGCTGTTGGGGATGTTCAGTGTACGTGCAATCGCCGCGGACACCTTATTGATTCTTGGCGATAGTCTCAGCGCCGGTTACCGGATGCCGGCAGAACGAGCCTGGCCCTCGTTGCTTAACGATCAGTGGCGCGCCACGCCGGAGGGCGTCAACGTGGTTAACGGCAGCATTAGCGGCGACACCGCCACCCAAGGGCTGGCACGGCTGCCCGCGCTGCTAAAGCTCCATAAGCCCCGCTGGGTAGTGATCGAACTGGGTGGCAATGACGGTCTACGTGGGTTTCCACCGCCGGCCATTGCCCAGGATTTGGCGCAGGCCATCGCTCAAATCAGGCAAGCCGGCGCGCAACCCCTATTGATGCAGATCATGCTGCCAGCCAACTATGGGCGTCGCTATACCGAGTCGTTTAGCGCTATATATCCGGCGCTAGCGCAACAATATCGCGTACCGCTGCTGCCTTTTTTTATGGAACAGGTATATTTAAACCCGCAGTGGATGCAGGATGATGCCATTCACCCCAATGCCGATGCCCAGCCGTTTATCGCACAGTGGATGTCGACGCGGCTGCTCCCTTTACTTAAGCACGAAATACCGGCCAACGGCGCAAAAAATGGGTAAAGTTATGCAAAAAACGGTGGTGATTACCGGCTGCTCAAGCGGCATTGGACGGGTGGCGGCCATGGATCTGCGTCAACGAGGCTATCGGGTACTGGCCACCTGCCGCAAGCCGGCGGACGTGGCGCGTCTGGTGGCCGAAGGATTTGAGGCGCTGGCGCTGGATCTGGACGATGAGGCCAGCGTCGACGACGCCGCCGATCGGATTATCGCCCTGACCGATAATCGGCTGTGGGGTCTGTTTAATAATGCTGGCTATGGTATGTACGGACCTTTGGCCGATCTTACCCGCCGGCAATTGGAACAACAGTTTGCCAGCAACCTGTTTGGCACCCACCAGCTAACCCGCCGTTTACTGCCCGCCATGCTGCCTCATGGCGAGGGACGAATCATCCAGACCAGTTCGATTATGGGACTGGTGTGTACGCCCGACCGCGGCGCCTACGCCGCCAGCAAATATGCCCTCGAGGCGTGGTCTGATACCCTGCGCATGGAGTTACATGGTACCGGCCTGTATGTCAGCTTGATTGAACCGGGGCCGATTTCCACCGCGTTTACCAACAACGTGAACCTGTCCCGCGCGGATAAACCGGTGACCAACCCCGGCATCGCCAAACGATTTACATTGCCTGCGGAGGCAATTCTGCCCAAACTACGCCATGCTTTAGAACATCCACGTCCCCGATTACGTTATCCGGTTACCCTGGTCGCCAGCAGTTTATCGTTATTGCGCCGTCTACTGCCGGGGCGTTGCCTGGATATGATTTTACGCGGCAACCATTGAGGCAGGGGAATATGCCCCAATATATTGCTAAAAACGGATGAGAGAAAATTTCATGTTAGCTCAAGCCACCATTGTTGAAATTGATGAATCAAACCTGCAACCGACGCTGGAATTATCCATGTCCCAGCCGGTACTGTTCTATTTTTGGTCGGAACGCAGCCCGCACTGCCAGCAGATGACGCCCATTATCGATAAGCTGGCGCGTGAATTTGCCGGCCAGTTCGTTCTGGCGAAAGTGGATTGCGATGCTCAGCAGCAGCTGGCCGCCCAGTTTGGCCTGCGCTCCATTCCGACGCTCTATCTGTTTAAGGATGGACAACCACTGGACGGGTTCCAGGGACCACAGACGGAAGAGGCTATCCGAGAACTGCTGGCGCGCGCGCTGCCTAACCCCGCCGAGTTAAAAATGGCCGAGGCCGGCGACCTGATGCGGGAGGGTCAGTATGCCCAGGCGCTGCCGCTGCTTAAGGAAGCCTGGCAATTAACTGAAAAATCAACCGAAGCCGGCCTGCTACTGGCGGAAACCTATCTTCAGCTTAACCGCACCGAGGATGCCGAGACCGTATTGGCGGCGGTGCCGCTGCAGGACAAAGATACCCGCTACCAGGGGCTGGTCGCCAAGATTGAGTTGTTGAAACAGGCGGCGGACACCCCGGAAATTCAGCAACTGCAACAGCAGGTGTTAAACGCTCCGGACGACGCGTCGCTGGCGGTTCAACTGGCACTGCAGCTGCATCAGGTGGGACGCAATGAAGAAGCGCTGGAACTGCTGATCGGCCATTTACGCAAAGATCTTGCGGCGGCCGGCGGCGATGCCCGCAAAACGCTAATGGATATCCTCGCGGCGTTGGGTACCGGCGACGCGCTGGCGGCCAAATATCGCCGCCAACTCTATTCTCTACTCTACTAACATACCCCATAGCTTTCGAGTTGCGGGCAGGCGAATCCCGAATCACTTACTCGAGTAAGTGATTCGGGTAAAAGAATATTTAAAATATTATGTCATGCTGGTCACTGCGTAACATGCTGTCGTGCCGGCGCGGGTAGGTTGTTGTTCGTTTTTGGATGGAATGGAGAATTCACTATGGATATTTCGCCTATGTTAACGGTTGTTCCCATCATTATCATATTGGCTCTGGTGATCGTTTGGGCTGGTGTGAAAATCGTTCCGCAGGGGTATCAGTGGACGGTGGAACGGTTTGGTCGTTACACCCTTACCCTAAAACCGGGGCTGAATCTGGTCGTACCGTTCATGGATCGTATTGGGCGAAAAATCAATATGATGGAACAGGTGCTGGATATTCCTTCCCAGGAAATCATTTCCAAGGACAACGCCAACGTCACCATTGACGCCGTGTGTTTTATCCAGGTGGTGGATCCGGCACGGGCCGCTTATGAGGTCAGCAACCTGGAACAGGCTATCCTCAATTTAACCATGACCAATATTCGTACGGTGCTTGGTTCCATGGAACTCGACGAAATGCTGTCGCAGCGCGACGGTATCAACACCCGCTTGCTGCATATCGTCGACGAGGCCACCAACCCATGGGGCATCAAGGTGACCCGCATCGAAATTCGCGACGTCAGGCCGCCCATTGAGATGATCACGGCAATGAATGCCCAGATGAAGGCTGAGCGAACCAAACGGGCGGATATCCTGGAAGCCGAGGGGGTACGCCAAGCCGCGATTTTGCGCGCCGAAGGCGAAAAACAGTCTCAAATCCTCAACGCCGAAGGTGAACGGCAGGCTGCATTCCTGCAGGCGGAAGCCCGCGAACGCGCGGCCGAGGCCGAGGCACGCGCGACTCAAATGGTCTCGGACGCCATCGCGGCGGGTAATATCCAGGCGATTAACTATTTTGTCGCCCAGAAATATACCGATGCGTTAAAACATATCGGTTCCGCCAACAACAGCAAGGTCATCATGATGCCCCTGGAGGCCAGCAATCTACTGGGCGCCATTGGGGGAATTGCCGAATTGCTGGGTGAAAGCAAAACCAACCGGAGTAAATAACCATGCTTTCCGCGCTGGTGGTGCATCCCCAGTGGTTCTGGATTTCCCTCGGCTGGCTGCTATTGGCCGCCGAAATGCTGGGGGCCAGCGGATATCTGTTGTGGAGCGGCGTTGCGGCGGTGCTGGTCGGCTTGGTGGTCTGGACGGTGCCGATCGACTGGGCGTGGCAAGGCGTCGTTTTTGCACTGTTGACCATTGGCGCCGCTCTGGCCTGGGGTTATTGGCTGCGCTCCCGTAACACTACGCATCCCGCCTCGCTGTTAAATCGACGCGGCGAGCAGTTGGTGGGTACCCATACTTTTCTGATCGAGCCGCTGGTAAACGGCGTCGGACGCGTGCGTATCGGCGATAGCACCTGGCGCGCGCGCTGCGATCGCGATCTTGCCGTAGGCGTAGCGGTAGTGGTCATCGCCGTGGACGGCATCACCCTTCGGGTACGTCCCAGCGATGAGGATCAATGATGCGCGCCGCCGGCGCAGCAGCCAGAGAGGTTGTTGATAATGGGGCAATCGGCGCTATCGTCTCCGGGACAGCTCTCCGCTAGCTGCAGCAGATGCTGGCGCATCGCCCTGAGTTCATTGATATGCTGATCGATATCCTCGACCTTTTTGAGGGTGCGTCTCTTCACATCGGCGCTATGACGCTGCGGATTGTTAAACAACGTCACCAGTTCCGCACACTCGTCCAGGTTAAACCCCACCAGTCGCGCCTGTCGCAACAACGTGAGCTCCTCGATATGCCGCGGGTCATAGCTGCGATAGCCATTTTCCCGCCGCAGTGGTGGCGTTACCAGCCCCTTCGCTTCATAAAAGCGAATCGCCTTACTGGTCAAGCCGGTTTTTTTCGCCACGTCGCTGATATTCATTTTTCCCCCTTGACCTTCCCCTTGCGGTAAGGTCTAAGCTCTATTACACCGGTTTTAGCCAACGTGCGTCAACCATTTTGCGCACCCTAAACCAGTATGCCCGCCATGTTGCACATTGCAGCCGGGCGGCAACATGAAATATGACGGGTAGAAAAGGAGTATTTTATGCCACAAACCATTATTCTCGCCCTCGAGGGTTTATCCTGCGAGCACTGTATTAAACGGGTCAAGGATACACTTGAGTCCCGTGCCGATGTGGATAGTGCCCAGGTGGAACTGGATTACGCTACCGTAACGGGTAGCGCCGCCGTTCAGGACCTTATCGATAGCATTAAACAGGCCGGTTATACCGCGTCACAGCCCAGCGCCGGCGTAGAGCTAGCCTTATCCGGGCTCAGCTGTGGACACTGTGTATCCGCCACTCGCCAGGCGCTGTTGGCGGTTCCCGGCGTAATAGCCGCCGCGGTCACCCTGGAACACGCCAGCGTTTATGGTTCGACCGATGCGCCTCAGCTCATCGCCGCGGTAGAGCATGCGGGTTATCAGGCCAGCCTGGACGGAAACCCCTCACACCCAAAAACTGAGCCGCTGACGGGCACCCATTCAGCGCCGGACTTACCGGCAGCGGCGATAGTTCTTCCGGCAAACCACGATATTAACATCAACGTCAACGAGGCGTTGGCGCAGGCCGCGCAGGCGACCCCCACCGGCGCAACGCCGGTTTGGCAAGGACACGCGGCCGGCACGTTAGCGGCGACACCACCGCAAGGGGATGCCGCCGCTGATAATACTCAGCATTTACTTATTAGCGGCATGAGCTGCGCAAGCTGTGTTTCCAGAGTCGAACGGGCGTTGCAGCAGGTACCCGGCGTAGATCAGGCGCGCGTCAACCTGGCGGAACGCAGCGCCTTGGTCATGGGGTCATCCGATGGCGCAGCGCTGATTGCGGCCGTCGAACACGCCGGATACGGCGCGGAGATCATTGCGGACGACAACCGTAGGCGCGAACGCCAGCAACAAAGCGCGCAGCAGGCAATGGCGCGCTTTCGCTGGCAATCGGCACTGGCGCTGACGTTGGGTATACCGCTGATGGCCTGGGGTATGCTTGGCGATAATATGACGCTGACGCCAGAAAATCGTCCGCTATGGCTGGGAATCGGATTACTTACGCTGGCGGTTATGGTGATTGCCGGTGGCCACTTTTACCGCAGCGCGTGGCGCAGCCTGATAAACGGCAGCGCCACCATGGATACCTTGGTGGCGCTTGGCACTGGCGCCGCCTGGCTCTACTCGATAAGCGTCGCCCTGTGGCCGGACGTATTCCCCATGACGGCGCGGCACCTGTACTTTGAGGCCAGCGCAATGATTATCGGCCTGATAAATCTGGGTCATGCGTTGGAGCAAGGCGCCCGGCAGCGCTCGTCCCAGGCGCTGGAGCGTCTGCTGGATTTGACGCCGCCCATGGCTCGAGTGGTGGATGACACCGGCGAACACACCTTGCCTCTGACCGACGTCCAGTTAGGTATGATCCTGCGGCTCGCCGCCGGTGACCGGGTCCCGGTGGACGGAGAAATTATCCAGGGCGAAATCTGGCTGGATGAATCCATGCTCACCGGCGAGCCGGCCGCGCGCCGCAAAACCGGCGGTGACAAAGTCCATGCCGGCACCCTGGTTGAGGATGGCACGGTCATCTTTCGCGCCGACGCTATCGGCAGTCAGACTACATTGGCGCGCATTATCCGCCTGGTCCGCCAGGCTCAAAGCAGCAAACCGGCTATCGGCCAACTGGCGGATCGGGTCTCCGCCGTGTTTGTCCCAAGCGTTGTGGCGATCGCCATCACCAGCGCGGCAATCTGGTATTTTTTCGGTCCCCAACCGCACATGGTCTATACGTTGGTTATCGCCACCACGGTGTTGATCATTGCCTGTCCCTGCGCCCTCGGGCTGGCGACACCAATGTCGATTATCGCCGGCGTCGGACGCGCAGCGGAGTTTGGCGTACTCGTGCGCGACGCCGACGCGCTGCAAAACGCCACCGGCCTCGATACCCTGGTGTTTGACAAAACCGGCACGCTGACCGAAGGGCGTCCACGGGTGGTCGCGATAGAACCGGTCACGGGCTTCGACGGCACGCAAGCGATTAGACTCGCCGCCGCGCTAGAACAAGGTTCAAATCATCCCCTCGCCCACGCCATCCTGGCGCATGCCGGCCAAGCCCGGTTGCCGGACGTGAGCGCGTTTCGTACGCTGCGCGGGCTGGGCGTTAGCGGTGAAATTGAAGGTCGGCGGGCCTGGCTTGGCAATCAGGCCCTAATGGTCGAGCAGCATATCGACACCGCCGCATTCGCCGCACGGATGGCCTTCTGGTCAGAGCAAGGCGCAACGCCCGTATTACTGGCATTGGACGGCCAACCGGCAGCGCTCTTCGCGATTCGTGATCCACTGCGTGAGGACAGCAGCGCCGCATTGGCACGCTTGCATGCCCGTGGTTATACCTTGGTCATGCTTACCGGCGATAATGCCGTTACCGCCCACGCGGTGGCCAAAGAAGCCGGGATCGATCGGGTTATCGCGGGCGTGCTGCCGGATGGGAAAGCGCTGGCGATCCAACAACTGCAGCGGGAAGGTCATCGGGTGGCGATGATTGGCGATGGTATTAACGATGCCCCCGCGCTAGCCCAGGCGGAAGTGGGTATCGCCATGGGTGGCGGCAGCGATGTGGCCATTGAAACCGCCGCAATCACCTTGATGCGCCACAGTCTGCACGGCGTGGCCGATGCGTTGGAGATTGCCAAGGCCACATTGCGCAATATGCGACAAAATCTGTTGGGGGCTTTTTTTTACAATGCGCTAGGCATCCCCATCGCCGCCGGGATTCTCTATCCTTTTACCGGAACGCTGTTAAATCCGGTCGTGGCGGGTGCGGCCATGGCATTATCATCAATTACCGTCGTCAGTAATGCCAATCGCCTGATACGCTTTAAGCCCAAGCAATAACGTCATACACTGGGTACGACCCATCTTGGGTTTCCCCGCGGATCGGAGCTGCTGGCAATGAGGAATTTATTTCGACGCATGGCCATTATGTTGGGATTAATCACTCCCGCCATGTACGCATGGCCCGGTATGGATGTGAATTTGCCCGATCGGCGGCAACTTCATATGGTCGGCAGCATCCATATGGGCTCCAGGGAAATGGCTCCACTACCCACCAGCCTGCTGGCACGCCTGCGCCAAGCCGCGGCGCTGATTGTCGAGGCCGACGTCACCGCCGGTTCACCGTTAACCAGCGGCGAGCCGGTGACCATACCACTGTCCGAGCGCCTGCCGCCGGAGATGCAGGCGACACTGCGCGATCTCTGTAGCGAGTATGGACTCGATGAGGCGGCGTTGGCCGCACTCCCATCGTGGCATATTGCCCTGATACTCCAGGCCCGGCAGGCCGAAGCCCTGGGGCTCAGAGCCGCTTACGGCATTGACTACCAGTTGATTCAGGCAGCCAGGGAGATGGACAAACCGGTGATTGAGCTGGAAGGCCCCCAGCAGCAGATGGCGTTGTTGCTGGATTTACCTGATCAAGGTAACACCCTATTGCAGGATACCCTGCGCCACTGGCATGCCAACGCCCGGTTATTGCAGACCATGATCGGTTGGTGGCTCCACAGCAGGCCGGTAAATATGGCCAAGGCGTTCCCTTCAACCTTTAGTGGCGACCTCTACCAACATCTGATGACCGACCGTAACCAGCGCTGGAAACTCCTGTTGGAGGACCTGCCCGCCGGGGAATATGTCGTCGCGGTCGGGGCGCTACACTTGTACGGCGCACAAAATTTGCCTTCGCTACTGCAAAATAACCTGTAGCCCGCTCGGTTTTCATCCTGAGGTTATTTACCCCCCGGCGTCGTTGGGCTACTCTTGCGTATAATTGATATAGTAATGCTAAGGTATATTACCTTTATTCAGGACGATGTTATGACGCCTGCGGTTATATTGCTGGAAAAAAACCATATTGCTTTCACTCTGCACCCTTACCCGCATGATAGCGATGAAACCCATTTCGGCGAGG
>JAATGH010000276.1 GCA_015654745.1 Enterobacterales bacterium | reverse complement strand
TTATAGGGATTTAGAACCAGGCCGCAACAGGTATTTTGCCTAAATCGAACCGTTTGCTGCATTCCACAGCAAAAGCGGGGTTTATACCTGCTTTTGCACAAACTTATCCACAGATAAGCAGGTCAGGCAAAATTTGGCGAGCATCGCGCAATCGTTTTCGCTACAATTCACGCAAAATTTATCTGCCCAGGTATTTCATGAATTGACGTCGGTCTGGCAAAACCTGCCTCTTTTCATGCCAAGTTTATGCCCTAACGCGTTTGAGTCGTCGGTCGCCAACGCACCTGCGGCTTGAAAGTTGACGGGTATAGTAAACTATCCAATCAAGGGATATATTCGCCATGCAACAACCACGTCCTGTCCGCCGTGCTCTGCTCAGTGTTTCTGACAAAGCCGGTATAGTAGAATTCGCTCAGTCTTTATCGCAACGCGGCGTTGAGCTGCTATCAACCGGCGGTACCGCACGGCTCTTGGCCGAAGCGGGCCTGCCCGTGACTGAGGTTTCCGATTACACCGGTTTCCCCGAAATGATGGACGGGCGCGTGAAAACCCTGCATCCCAAGGTTCATGGCGGCATTCTTGGGCGCCGAGGCCTGGACGATGGCATCATGCAACAGCACGGGATCAAGCCCATCGACATGGTTGTGGTGAATCTTTATCCCTTTGCCCGCACCGTCGCCCGCGAGGACTGTACGCGTGAGGATGCAATTGAAAATATCGATATCGGCGGACCGACTATGGTGCGTTCCGCCGCCAAGAACCATAAAGATGTCGCGATTGTGGTAAACAGCAATGACTATGGGCGGGTGCTTGACGAGATGGATGGCAACGGCGGCTCGTTAACCCTGGCGACCCGTTTCGATCTGGCGATCAAAGCGTTCGAGCATACCGCTGCCTACGACAGCATGATCGCCAACTATTTTGGTAGCCAGGTACCGGCTTATCACGGCGAGGGTTCCGAGCCGGCCGGCCGGTTTCCACGCACGCTGAACCTGAACTTCATTAAAAAGCAGGATATGCGTTACGGTGAAAACAGCCACCAGTTGGCGGCCTTCTATATAGAGGAAGCCCTACACGAAGCTTCGGTGGCCACCGCGCAGCAATTGCAGGGCAAAGCGCTGTCCTATAACAATATCGCGGATACCGACGCTGCGCTTGAATGCGTTAAGGAATTCGCCGAGCCGGCTTGCGTGATAGTCAAACATGCCAACCCATGCGGCGTGGCTATCGGCGGCTCCCTGCTTGAAGCCTACGAACGTGCCTATAAAACCGATCCCACCTCGGCCTTCGGCGGCATAATCGCCTTTAACCGCCCCTTGGACGCCGCAACCGCTAAAGCGATTATCAGCCGCCAGTTTGTGGAAGTGATCATCGCACCGTCCGTATCCGACGACGCCTTGGCAACTCTGGCCGCCAAACAGAACGTGCGTGTGCTGTGCAGCGGCGTCTGGCAGTCCCGCGTACCTAGCCTGGATTTCAAACGGGTCAACGGCGGGCTGCTGGTACAAGAACGCGATCTCGGCATGGTGAGCGAGGCGGATTTGCGTATCGTGACCGCGCGTCACCCCAGCGCGAGCGAATTGAGTGATGCCCTGTTTTGCTGGAAGGTGGCCAAGTTCGTCAAATCGAATGCTATCGTTTATGCCCGCGACAATATGACCATAGGTATCGGCGCCGGTCAGATGAGCCGGGTCTATTCAGCTAAAATAGCCGGGATTAAAGCGGCGGACGAGGGACTGGAAGTACGCGGGTCGGCCATGGCTTCCGATGCGTTTTTCCCTTTCCGTGACGGCATTGACGCCGCGGCGGCGGTTGGGATCAGTTGTGTTATCCAGCCCGGTGGCTCCATTCGCGACGATGAAGTCATCGCCGCGGCCAACGAGCATGGCATCGCCATGATCTTTACCGGCATGCGCCATTTCCGTCATTAAGTCGAGGAACCTGTATGAATATCCTGATTATCGGTAACGGCGGTCGTGAACACGCTTTAGCCTGGAAGGCCGCCCAATCGCCATTGGCGGAAAAAGTCTACGTCGCCCCGGGCAATGCCGGCACGGCGCTCGAACCGACGCTGGAGAATGTCGCCATCGGCGCCACCGATATCCCGGCGTTGGTGGCCTTTGCCCAAAGCCATGATATCGGCCTGACGATCGTCGGGCCGGAAGCACCGCTGGTGCTAGGCATCGTCGACGCTTTCCGCTCGGCCGGCCTGCGGGTGTTCGGCCCCACCAAGGCGGCGGCGCAGTTGGAAGGTTCCAAAGCCTTTACCAAGGATTTCCTGGCACGTCATCATATACCCAGCGCCGAGTACCAGAATTTTACCGAAATCGAACCGGCACTCGCGTATGTGCGCCGCAAGGGTGCGCCTATCGTAATCAAAGCCGACGGGCTGGCTGCCGGCAAAGGCGTAATTGTCGCCATGACGCTAGCGGAGGCGGAGTCGGCAATTGAGGATATGCTAGCCGGTAACGCCTTTGGCGATGCCGGACACCGGATTGTGGTGGAAGAGTTTCTGGCAGGCGAAGAAGCCAGTTTTATCGTGATGGTTGACGGTGAGCACGTATTGCCCATGGCCACCAGCCAGGATCATAAACGCGTAGGCGACGCCGATACCGGGCCTAATACCGGTGGCATGGGGGCGTACTCCCCGGCTCCGGTGGTAACCGATGAAATTCATCAGCGTGTAATGGAGCAGGTTATTTGGCCGACCGTGCGGGGTATGGAGTCGGAAGGCAATATTTATACTGGGTTTTTATATGCCGGGCTTATGATTGATCCCCAAGGGCAGCCGCGGGTCATCGAATTCAATTGTCGCTTCGGCGACCCCGAAACCCAGCCGATGATGCTGCGCATGCGATCTGATCTGGTCGCGCATTGCCTGGCGGCGACTGAAGGACGGCTCGATCGCGAAAGTTCGGTTTGGGACGAGCGGCCCGCGCTAGGCGTGGTGTTGGCGGCGGGCGGATACCCGAATGATTATCGTACCGGGGATGTCATACACGGACTGCCTGAAAGCGAAAGCGAGGGCGAAAAAGTCTTCCATGCCGGCACGCGGCTTGAGGACGGGAAGGTTGTGACGCAAGGTGGCAGAGTCCTTTGCGTTACCGCGCTTGGCCAAACGGTAGCTGATGCCCAGGCCAGGGCTTATCGAGCGGCGCGGTCCATCGGTTGGCGGGAGAGTTTCTGTCGATCGGATATCGGCTACCGGGCCATTAGCCGCGAAAAACAGCGCTAGGCACAGGTCTAGCTATAGACGCTGCGCGAAACGGCTACATTTCGTGTTTCTTCGGTTGCCAATGGCAGAAATTTTCATTGGCGACCAAGAGTAACTGAACCCCTTCAGGCGCTTCCAACCAGGCTACACCGATCTGCCCGGCTGAACGTCTCGCACGCGCCGCAATCCATGCCGCCGCGCGTCGGTCGAACTCAGGCTCAACCACATTGCCGTCGCAGGTAGTCAGCACGCCATGCTGCCATTGTCCCTGAATCAAGATGACCTTGCCAGCCCGCAGAGTGCTGCTGACATCCAGGATCCGTTTTGCCTCGAACCGATAAAGGGCCAGCTCGTCCGTGCTGAGATTTTCCCGTTGATCCGCCCGCTGGCGTTGCATAAAGCTGGTGTTGCCCTCACCGTCGAAACGAATTTGCACCGTTTGAGGATGGGCGCCAACTTGCGTCTGGTTAATCTGGCGCACGTTGTCGCCAAGAAATTGATAGCGGGTGACAACCGTGTTATCGCCGCTATACGGGCTAAAGACGCTGATGATATTGACGGTTTGTTGCGTCTGATCGTCTTTGCGCCACAGTCGTACTGCTCCGCGATCGGCAATATAGCCGCTGGCGGTAAATGAGGGGGGTGCCTTGGTATGTGAACTGCATGCCGCCAGCATCACGGCCATCAGCATAAGCAAACCGAAGCGGCACTTTGGCAAAAGGGGCATGGAAGCCCCTATAGTTATTTTTTTCACCAACACACTGTAGTTACTTAACAGCGTCTTTCAATGCCTTGCCAGAAACAAATGCCGGCACGTTGGCCGCTGCAATTTTGATTTCTTTACCGGTTTGAGGATTACGACCGGTGCGTTCGTTGCGATGATTAATCTTGAAAGTACCGAAACCAACTAATTGTACTGCATCACCCTCTTTAAGAGACTCGGTAATTGCCGCCAAAGTGGATTCCAGAGCCGACTTCGCCTGCGCTTTCGAAAGGTCGGCTTTGTCAGCAATTACATCAATCAGTTGAGTCTTGTTCATATGTTATCCTTACAGTGTGTTTATCGCTTGCTAAGCATCGGGTACGACGGGGATGCCGAAATAT
>JAATGH010000462.1 GCA_015654745.1 Enterobacterales bacterium | reverse complement strand
CTGCATAAACCGGTGATGATCGGCGAAATCGAGGCCAATGGTCAGTTTAATGTGGTGTGGCAGACCGACAAGCCAGTGCGGGCGCAGCCGTGGAGCCCCTATATCGCCGGGAATGATAAAAAACCTGACCATCCGGTAAAAAGTACCCAATAACCCCTGATGTATCGGCGCCGGAAGGATTCCGGCGCCGTTGTACCGCACGCGCCAACGGGTGAAAAACATGAGTCGATCTCTTCAAATATTGCGGCGGTTAAGCCTGAGCGTTTTGCTGTTCTTGCCGCTGCTCTCCTACGCCGGCCCGGCAGGCGAATTCGCCGCGGCCAATCGTAGCGATCAGGCAAAATTACTCCAGCTTTGGTCAAGTGCCCCGGATGCCGCCCGTTTGCCGCTATTGCAGGCGCTACGTCAAGAAAACATGGTGGTTGATGAAGCCGGCCGGCCGTTTATCCAGCAAGGGGGTGCCCTGACCCCGATGGAGGGCGATGCCGCGCCGCAGGGTCAGGTTAAAAAGATTTGGTTGAACAACCGCCTGCGTATTCTGATCGCCAACGCGTTATCTGCTCAACAATTGGTTAGCGCCGACGCCCGAATACGGCTACGGGCAGCCATGGCCCTACAGCGCGAGGCCCAGGCCGATCAGCTTCCCTTGCTTACCGCCCGCCTGCCGTTGGAAAAAGACCCGGCGGTGCGCACCGCGCTGCTTGGCGCGCTGGCCAACTTACAGTTGAACGATCCCCGTCCAGAGGTCCGTCTGCAAGCGGTTAAGCTATTAGGCGAGTCGGCGGATCCCGATACGCAATTAGGCTTACAGCGTCTCGCCGATCCGAAAAATGAATCTGACGCGCAGGTGCGCGCGGCCGCTCAGCAGAGTCTCAAGCAAGTACAGCATCGCCTGCTGATAGGCGATCTGCTTGGCCAGGCCTTTACCGGTCTTTCCCTCGGATCAATCCTTCTGTTGGCGGCGCTCGGCCTGGCTATCACCTATGGGCTGCTGGGCGTCATTAATATGGCGCACGGCGAGATGTTGATGCTCGGCGCCTATTCGACCTACATGGTGCAACAACTGCTGGAACAGTATGCGCCGGCATTGCTGGCGCTCTATCCGCTGGTGGCCCTGCCGGTGGCCTTTGCCGTCACCGGCATCGTCGGCATGCTGCTTGAGCGTACCATTATACGGCACCTCTATGGCCGGCCGCTGGAGACGCTACTGGCCACCTGGGGCATCAGCCTGGTGCTGATCCAGGGTATACGTATGCTGTTCGGGGCGCAAAATGTGGAAGTGGCCAATCCGGGCTGGCTTTCCGGCGGGATTCAACTGCTACCGAATCTTGTGTTGCCCTACAACCGTATTGCCGTCATTTTATTTGTACTGGGGGTATTGGCTTTGTGCTGGTTACTGCTCAATAAAACCCGGCTGGGCATGAATATCCGGGCAGTCACGCAAAATCGGGCCATGGCCGCCTGCTGCGGCGTGCCTACCGGCCGGGTGGATATGCTGGCGTTTGGGCTGGGCTCGGGTATTGCCGGACTTGGAGGGGTAGCGCTCTCCCAGCTTGGTAACGTCGGTCCCGAGCTGGGGCAAGGTTATATTATCGATTCCTTCCTGGTCGTGGTGCTGGGCGGCGTCGGCCAATTGGCCGGCACTGTGGCGGCCGCCTTTGGGCTTGGCATCGTCAATAAAATCCTCGAACCGGAGATTGGCGCGGTGCTGGGCAAGATCTTGATTTTGGGGTTAATCATCCTGTTTATTCAAAAACGCCCGCAAGGCCTGTTTGCGGTCAAAGGCCGGGTGATTGACTGATGAGCCAACAACAACCCTTAACCCTGACCGGAGTGCAAAAAGCGCCCCGCGCCGCGCTGACGCTGGGCATACTGGCGTTTATCGCCCTCATCATCCTGCCGCTGTTGGCGTTGCTCCCCCCAGACCACCCGCTGGCGATTTCCACCTACACGTTGACGCTGATAGGAAAAATCCTGTGCTACGCGGTGGTGGCCATCGCGCTGGATCTGGTATGGGGCTATGCCGGTTTGCTATCCCTTGGCCATGGACTATTTTTTGCCCTGGGCGGCTACGCCATGGGCATGTATCTGATGCGACAAGCCGCGGGCGACGGCCTGCCGGGTTTTATGTCGTTTCTATCGTGGAGCGAACTCCCCTGGTATTGGGCCGGTACCCAGCATTTCGCCTGGGCATTATGCCTGATTGTCCTGGCGCCAGGTCTATTGGCGCTCATATTCGGCTATTTTTCGTTTCGATCCAAAATCAAGGGTGTGTATTTTTCCATCATGACCCAAGCGTTGACCTACGCGGCGATGCTGCTATTTTTCCGCAACGAAACCGGCTTCGGCGGTAACAACGGCTTCACCGGTTTTACCACTATCCTGGGCGCGTCGGTCACCGCCACCGCCACCCGGGTCGGGCTATTTTTGGCCACGGTGGCGCTACTGGCCGTCAGTTTGCTATTGGGGTTCGCCCTGGCGCGCAGTAAATTCGGCCGGGTATTGACGGCGATACGGGATGCGGAAAATCGTTTGATTTTTTGCGGTTATGATCCCAAAGGCTTCAAGCTGTTTGTCTGGACCCTCTCGGCGGTGCTGTGTGGATTAGCCGGCGCGCTTTACGTGCCCCAGGTCGGTATTATTAATCCCGGCGAAATGTCGCCGACCAACTCGATCGAAGCGGCTATTTGGGTGGCGCTGGGTGGTCGCGGCACGCTCATCGGCCCACTGCTGGGCGCAGGCATTGTCAACGGCGCCAAAAGCTGGTTTACCATGGCAATGCCGGAGTATTGGCAATTATTTTTGGGGCTGATGTTTATCGTGGTAACGCTATTGCTGCCCCAAGGGGTGATTGGGTTATTGCGCAAAAGGAGAGGATAATGGAATTCTCCCCCCATGACATGTTGACACAAAGCTATCCGGCGGATGTTCGGCGCCGGCAGCGTGATCCCGTACTGTCCCTCGAAAAGATTAACGTCAGCTTTGACGGTTTTCGCGCCTTGACCGACCTGTCGCTGCAGATTGGCGTCGGGGAGCTGCGCTGCGTTATCGGTCCCAATGGCGCGGGAAAAACCACGCTAATGGATGTGATCACCGGCAAAACCCGCCCGCAAAGCGGCCGGGCTATTTACGACCAACGTACGGATTTGACCCGCATGACATCGGTGGAAATCGCCCAGGCGGGCATCGGACGAAAATTTCAGAAGCCCACGGTGTTTGAGGCCTTAACGGTGTTTGAAAACCTTGAGCTGGCGCTGAAAACCAATAAATCGGTGTGGGCCTGCCTACGCGGCAAGCTGAGTATGGAACAGCGCGACAGGATTGACGCCATGTTGGTAACGCTGCGGCTCACCCAGCAGCGTCAGCGTCCGGCGGGGCTATTGTCCCATGGTCAAAAACAGTTTCTGGAAATTGGCATGCTATTGGTGCAAGAACCTCATCTGCTGTTGCTTGATGAACCCGCCGCCGGGATGACGGATGCGGAAACCGCCTATACGGCCGAGCTGTTCCGTTCCCTGGCGGGTAAGCACTCGCTTATGGTGGTGGAGCATGATATGGGCTTTGTGGAAACCATTGCCGATCATGTCACCGTGTTGCATCAGGGGCAGGTATTAGCCGAGGGCTCCTTAAAGGACGTGCAGGCCAATGAACAGGTGATCGACGTGTATTTAGGACGTTAAGCCGCTGGGAGACGCAATGCTGCAAGTAGAAGACTTAAATCAATTTTACGGGGGCAGTCATATACTACGCGGCCTGTCATTCGATGCCCCTATTGGTGAGATCACCTGCCTGTTAGGGCGCAACGGCGTGGGTAAAACCACGTTGCTTAAATGTTTGATGGGACTGTTGCCGGCCAAAACCGGCCGCATCCGCTGGCAGGGAGAGCTGATCAATCATTATAAACCACACCAGCGTGTCCAGGCGGGCATTGCTTATGTCCCCCAGGGTCGGGAGATTTTCCCGCGCATGACGGTGGAGGAAAATATCCTGCTGGGCCTGGCGCGTTTTTCCGGCGCGCGGGCGAGACAAGCGCCGCCGGAGATCTATCGGTTATTTCCCGTACTGGCGGAAATGCGGCAACGGCGCGGCGGCGATCTCTCCGGCGGCCAGCAGCAACAGTTGGCGATTGCACGCGCTCTGGCCTGCCAACCGCAACTACTCATCCTGGACGAACCCACGGAGGGCATACAACCCTCGGTGATTAAAGAGATTGGCGCGGTGATAAAAACCCTGGCGGCACGTGGCGATATGGCGATTCTCTTGGTGGAGCAGTTTTATGATTTCGCCGCCGAACTGGCGGACAATTATCTGGTGATGTCCCGGGGACAAATTATCCAGCGCGGCCGCGCATCGAATATGGCCGCCGACGGGGTACGTGAATTGGTCACTATCTAATGTCCCGAATCACTTACTGCGGTAAGTGATTCGGGTGAATGAGCGCAGCCAACGCCCCGGCGACGTGAAAGATGACGGAATATCCCCTATAGATTTCGCGTCGCCGGTAGGCGGCAAACGAATGAATCCCGATGAGCTTACTGCGGTAAGTGATTCGGGTGAATGAATGCGGCCAACGCCCCGGCGACGTGAAAGATGACGGGGGAGCCGAAATGTTTCACACTACGCCTTTACCACTTCACTGGATGCACCATGCAGCGATTAACCATTTCCCTGGACGATCGGTTGGCCACCGAGCTTGACCAGCTTATGCGCGTTAAGGGATATACCAGCCGTTCGGAGGCCTTTCGCGATATGTTGCGCCGCGAGTTGGGCCAGCAGGCGGCCTCGGCCGATCCCGACGCGCCTTTTATTGCCATTCTGAGCTATGTCTATGATCACCATGAACGGCAGTTGGCCACCCGCTTAACGGAGCTTCAACATGATCATCATGATTTGACCATTTCCACCATGCACGCCCATCTGAGCGTGGAGGAGTGTGTTGAGACCGCCATCTTGCGTGGGCCGCTGCGCGTGCTAACGGAATTTGCCCAATCGGTCATTGCCCAGACCGGCGTACGCCACGGCAGTATTAACCTTATTCCGCTGGATAAGTAAATCGATAGATACGACATGCAGCCTAATTATCAGCCGCGCGCCTGGGGGGAGTTCACCCCGGCACGCGTCATCGCCGAACGAAAAACATCGGCTATTGCGGTAAAACATAAACTGCTATACTGTATATAATACCAGTTAATGTGAGTTTTTTCAGTGCACAAACGTTTATCCTCCCCACATCCGGAATTTGATGCCGCGGCGGCCTATCGGTATCCCGACCATTTGCGGCCCTTCCTTGACGGCTTACCCGCGGCGCCCGGCGTCTATGTCTTCCATAGCGACCAGGATGTGATGCCGCTTTATATTGGTAAAAGCGTCAATATCCGCAGCCGGGTAATGTCTCATTTCAGGACCGCCGGCGAAGCGCGTCTGCTGCGCCAGTCCCGCCGAATCACCTATCATCTGACCGCGGGGGAAATCGGCGCTCTGCTGCTCGAAGCGCAGATGATCAAACAACTGCAGCCGCTGCATAACAAACGTTTGCGCCGCAGCCGGCAGCTGTGCTCGATTCATTTGATAAACGGCTTGCCGGCCATTGTTTCGGCCAAGGAAATTGATTTTGCGCACACGCCCGATCTGTTTGGCCTGTTTTCGAGCCGGCGGTCCGCCCAGCAGGCCCTGCTGAATATCGGCGATACCGAGTTGCTCTGTTATAGTCTGCTCGGTCTGGAGAACAGCCGTCCTGGGCGCGCCTGTTTTCGCTTTCATCTGGGACGCTGCGCCGGCGCCTGTTGCGGCAAAGAGACAACACAAGATCACCATCTGAGGCTGTTGGACGCGCTGCAGCAGATGCGCATCTTCAACTGGCCCTACGGCGGCGCCATCGGGCTCGTGGAACAATACGGCGACCGGCGCCAGATTCATGTGGTGAATAATTGGTATTACTTGGGGTCGGTAGAGCACGCGTGGCAAGCGGCGGAGTTAAGTACGGTGGCGCATGATTTTGATCGGGATGGTTACAACATCTTGAGCAGCCCTATCTTAAGCGGGAGATATGAGATTATTGAGTTAGGCGGAAGCTGAGGCATGGCGGTGATGACAAAAATCGCTAGCGGCGGGATATCAACAGCAAGGACAAGCGCGTCGCGTTGGCCTATGGCTGTTGCCGCTATTTAACGCGGGCCGACTTAAGCGACATGCGGCGACCGACAACGTTAGTAAAGGTTAAGCCTGGATGCCGCCGAGTGGATCTGGGCCTGATGCTTCAAAAACTTGTTAAGCAGACGTAAAATATTCATGACGAGCTCCTTACGACTATCATTGATAAATGTGATGATCATCACACTTTTCAGCAGTCTACTTAAAATGAACCATTGTGTCAATTTTTTGTGACGGAGATCACTTTTTTTTCAACAACCACTTTCAAGCCTAAAAAATTGATTTTTAGGATTTCAATCGGCAAGGTTCCCAAGGTTAGCCAATGAGATTACGTGATTCGGACCAGGTAAAATTAGCGCTGTCATTATTTGCTCTCTACATCATTTGGGGGTCGACTTACTTTGTTATCCGAATCGGCGTGGGCAGTTGGCCCCCGCTCATGATGGCCGGCGTGCGATTCCTGATCGCCGGTGCCCTGCTCACCACATTTTTGCTGTTTAAAGGCGCCGCCCGTCCCTCCTTGCGCCAAATCGTCAATGCCGGCATGATCGGTATTCTTCTGCTGGCGGTCGGCAATGGGTTGGTCACCGTCGCCGAGCATCTGCAGGTGCCCTCGGGCATCACCGCGATCATCGTCGCCACCGTGCCGTTATTCACCGTCTGTTTCGGCTGTTTTTGGGGACTGCGCGCCACTAAATTGGAGTGGGCGGGTATTATCCTGGGCCTGATGGGGATTATTTTGCTCAATACCGGAGGAAACCTGACCGGTAATCCTCTCGGCGCACTGCTTATCGTCGTGGCCTCGGTCAGTTGGGCCTTTGGTTCCATCTGGAGTTCCCGGCTGGATTTGCCCAAAGGATTGATGACCGGCGCGGTAGAAATGGTCGTGGCGGGCGGCGTGTTGTTGGCGGCCAGCCGGATTAGCGGCGAAAGACTAGATAACCTGCCGGACACGGCCGGTCTGCTGGCGGTGGCCTATTTAGTGATATTTGGTTCCATCATTGCCATCAGCGCCTACATGTATTTACTGTCACATGCCCGTCCGGCGCTGGCCACCAGTTATGCCTACGTTAATCCGGTAGTGGCGGTACTCCTGGGTATGGGTTTCGCCGGAGAGCATCTCAATCCGATAGAGTGGCTGGCGCTGGGGGTCATTGTCCTGGCGGTGGCCATCGTCATGGTGGGCAAATCCCTGTATTCAGGCAAACGGACGCTGATTCAAAACGATCGGGAGGCGAACGCCGCCACGGATAAATGTGACGACCCCGCCGCCTAGGCCAACCCCGGTAAAGCTGTCATACACCTTTTTTGCCAGAAGTGCTCTTTCGCCGCGGGCCGGGCCTTGCTGACACAAAAGCACACTTTTTTTGTATGACAAATTTTTCGTCCAGAGTAAAATAATCGCCATTCTTAGCCCGCCCCGGGGTGATATCCCGGAGGGCAACGTGGTTAGCATAAGGATCTGGGCAAGCATGGCGAATCAAAAACCACCGGTTTCAACGGCGAACAGCTCCGGCGAAATGGATGCTATTGTTGAGGAAGCGCCCTCCCGCGGCTTATCGGGTATGGCACTGCTGGTGGCCGGCGCGTTTTTCATGGAATATATCGACGGTACGGTGATCGCCACCGCGCTGCCGCAAATGGGCATCACCTTCGGCGTATCGGCGGTGGATCTAAATATTGGCATGAGCGCCTATCTTCTGACGCTGGCGGTATTAATTCCCGCCAGCGGCTGGATCGCCGATCGTTTTGGCTCGCGGCAGGTTTTCACTGTGGCCCTGGCGATTTTTACCTTGGCATCCGTGCTCTGCGGCCTGACGCAAAATGTTCCCCAGTTTGTCCTGATGCGGATCGTTCAAGGTGCCGGCGGCGCGCTGATGGTGCCGGTGGGGCGGCTGGCGGTATTGCGCAGCACGCCGAAATCGCAGCTGATCAAAGCGATCGCCACCCTAACCTGGCCCGCGTTGGTGGCGCCGATTCTCGGTCCACCGCTCGGAGGATTTATTACCGACTATGCCAGTTGGCGCTGGATCTTCTTTATCAATTTGCCTTTGGGTCTGATTGCCATGGCAGCCGCGTGGAAACTGATCCCCAATCCTCCCCGCGACGTGCGCCCGCCATTTGATCTGTTCGGTTTTATCGCCAGCGGTGGCGCGATGCTCTGCCTGGTATACGGACTCGAACTCACCGCCAGACACGATTCCACCTGGCCCTTAACGACGTTATTTTTACTCCTGGGCGTATTGGCGCTGTGGACCGCCATCCGTCACATGCGGCACGCGGAACGTCCCATGATCCGTCTGGATTCGCTCAAGGTGCTGACCTTTCACGTCACCATTTTTGGCGGTTCGCTGTTTCGCATGGCCATCGGCGCGGTGCCCTTTTTGTTACCCCTGCTGTTCCAGGTCGGGTTCGGGATGGATGCGTTTCACGCCGGTTCGCTGGTGCTGGCGGTCTTTGCCGGCAACCTGGCCATGAAACCCGCCACCACACCGCTAATCCGCCGTTTCGGTTTTCGCAACGTGTTACTGGTAAACGGTACCCTGGCCGCGTTTTCCTTGATGGCCTGTGCGTTCCTGACGCCGTCGACGCCCGACTGGTTAACGCTGGCGGTGCTGTTTTTCGGCGGGCTCTGCCGCTCGATGCAGTTTACCGGCATCAGCACCCTGGCGTTTGCCGATATTCCACGCCCCGCCATGAGCGACGCCAATACGCTGTTTAGCACCGCGGTCCAACTTTCGATAGGCATGGGCATTACCATCGGCGCCATTGGCGTGCGTCTGGGCAACGCCGTGGCGCCATGGATGGGCCTGGACAGTTTGCCGGGTATTGGCTATCGCATGGCGTTTGTGCTGATTACGCTAATGTCGCTAATCGGCCTGGTGGATCTGCTGCGTTTACCGAAAAACGCCGGCGAGCTGGTGTCTCGGAAACCCGGATCGGCAAAATAAGCCATCGGTTTGGGCAACGGGGCAGCCCGCTTACGCGGGCTGCGGCTACAGCACAATAAACGGCTGTGGATTGACGAATTTTGAAGGCGCATATCTGTCGTAGCCTTTTACCTGGCAAAAATCTTTCAAAGCGCCCAGGCTGTTCACCTGCGCTTTTTGGTACATGATCTGCAGCTTATTCTCGATAGTACGATGCGATAGCGTCAGGCGTAGGGCAATTTCTTTGGGTGTCATCCCCTGCAGAACAAAAAACAGCACGTCAAATTCCCGATCGGTAAAAAAGTCGTCCGGTTTGTTTAGCATCAATTCAGCCGGGTACTCCCCTCGGATATAATGATGCATGGAATAAAATGCCAGTCTTCTCAGATAAGAAACGGTACCAATACACTGTCCTTGTTTATATAAAGGAAAAACATCACCCAAAAAAGCCTGCACTTTTTTTTCCCTGCCGCCAAAGATGAAGGTATTCAGTATCTTTCTTGTCTTCCCCGTGGTTCTCACTACCCGTTCATTTTCTTGAATCAGTGGCGCGTGTTCAGCCCAATAGGCCGGACACTCCTGATCCAAGCGGCCCTCAATATCAAAGTTTGCCGGCAGATCGCCATAATAATAAGACACGCGATTGGCAAATATATAACGGGATTCGATATCTTTAATTAACCAAAAATCATCACTTCTTTCCATAAAGGCAATAAGTGATTCAACTGAACTCATCGCCCCGTTTAACCATGATTTCGCGGTGTTGTCTGCCTCTCTTTCTTTCATAAAGCCTCCTATATCCTCTTCACCTCTATGCCGCGGGCGTGGCGGCGGCATAGTTTTACCCGAATCGCTCAGCGGCATAAGACTATTAATATCACATCATTTTATCGATGCCAACTGATGAAGAATACGGCTAACGTCACCTGAATTTATATATCGAAGTTAATAAATAACAATAATAAATGTTATTATTTCGAACTTAGGCGTTTGGAAACAATATGACATGCAAGGGAAATAAAAATATAAAATCCGCCGCGCCATAAAGTGGCGCAAGCGGATTTTGGATTAATCAGGCAGTACGAAAGAAACTGACCGCTTTGCGCAATTCATGTCCCTGCTCGGTAAGCGACCGTGCGGCAGCGGCGGCTTGTTCCACCAATGAGGCATTTTGCTGGGTCACCTGGTCCATTTGGGCGACCGCCACCCCGACTTCCTTAATCCCCAGATGTTGCTCGTTACTGGCGGTTGCGATTTCCCGCACGATAGCGGCCACTTTATCCACCGAATCCACCACCTCGATCATCGCCTTGCTGGCGTTGTCGGCGCCAGTCGAACCGGCGGTGATCTTATCCACCGTGCCTTCAATTAGCGATTTGATCTCCTTAGCCGCATCCGCACTTTTTTGCGCCAGCGTCCGCACTTCACTTGCCACCACGGCGAAACCTCTGCCTTGCGGTCCCGCCCGCGCCGCTTCCACCGCCGCGTTCAGCGCCAGCAGGTTGGTTTGGAAGGCAATGCCTTCAATCACCGAGATAATATTGACTATTTTTGCCGAACTTTGGGAAATATCCCGCATTTGGGTCAACATGTCCGCCACCACCTTTCCGCCTTGGGTCGCGGTGCGCGAGGTGATAATGGCCAGGTCGCTGGCCTGTTTAGCGTTTTCCGCGTTCTGCTGCACTGTTTGCGTCAATTCCTGCATATTAGCCGATGTTTGAATCAACGAGGCGGCCTGTTCTTCGGTGCGTTGGGACAGGTCGGTATTCCCCTGGGCGATTTGCCCCGACGCCACCGAAATGGACTCGCTACCGCTGATAATGCCGCTGATGGTGTGGCGCAATTGTTGGCTCATGGCATGCAACGCCGCCAGCAGGCTTACGCTATCCTTGCCGCGAAGTTGAATCGGGGTGGACAAATCGCCATCGGCGATTTTTCGCATGATATCCGCCGCGTATGCCGGCTCGCCTCCCAGTTGGCGCCACAGATTGCGGGAAATAACCATTGCCAGCAGAGCCGAGATGAGTAATGCAAAGAACGCCAGCCCGCCAAGGGTGTATTTGGCGATCCGATACCCCAAAGTAGCCTGATCCGCAGCCACATCGCTGCCGCTGACTTCGCGATCGACCATGGTGGCGAGATCGAGCATAAGCTGGGTACGGTATTTACGTGACGTATCGCCGCTGATTTGAATGGCCGCCGTCACGTCGCCGTTATTCATGGCCGCCACCATTTTATCGTTGGCCTGGCTGAACTGATCAAAATTCGCCATGATTTGGCTAAACAGGGGGGTTGATGCCAAAGGCGTGTTTAACGCCAGGTAGTCATTCTGTGCCTGGTGGAATGTCGCCACCGCTTGCATCATCTCCGCACGATGCCCTTCCCGATCTTTATCGGTGGCTGAGGAGATATATTGTATTTGCTGCAACCTTAATTCAGATAATACACCGCGCATTTGCAGGGTATAACGAACCCCGGGCAACCAGTTGTTACGATATGCATCAATATGAGCATTGGTAGTGCTGAGTTGGTAGAGCGACACGCCGCCCAGACAGAGCATCAACGCAATAATTATGGCAAAGCCGCCAAATAGCTGCACCATAAAGGGCAATTGCATTAATTTTTTCATGACCGTAGATATCCTTAGATAGGGTTGACGTTCTATCGGCACCAAATCCCCAATACTGAGTCCCACCGTCCGGTTTATTTACATTTCTTGATCTATGCGGTCATTTGGGCCGGTTCAGTGTCCAATCTGCATTATGCGGGCGGAGACATTGTCGTGCGGGCTGGAAAGGATCGGCAAACTCAGGTTAGGTGCCAAAGCGCGTCAATTCGTCGGATTTATTGAAACCATCATGGCGAAGTAACTCGGCAGCATATATTCCTATGGGGAATATATCTTATCAAATTTAGGCGAGGTCCCTGCGCCGCGGGAATGGCTTAAGGTGGTTTCAAGGCCAGTCGAAACGAACTGGCATTAATGAGGATCGCACCATGTCAACGTTTGAAACCTATCGTAATGCTTTCTCCAACGCTCGTCTGACACGTAAACCGAATGGAGTGTTGGAGGTCACGCTCCACACCGATGGCGGCAAGCTGATCTTTGATGGACACACTCATGAACAATTCGTCGAACTTTTCCATGCCATCGGCGAAGATCGGGACAACCGCGCGGTCATCCTGACCGGTTCGGGCAACGCCTTCATGGATACTATCAGCCCAGAAGGCTTTGATTTCTTTACCCCGCTGGGATATGACAAAATCTTGCGTGAAGGCAGAAAGGTGCTGAGTAACATTCTTGATATTGAAGTACCCATGATCGCCGCGCTCAACGGCCCAGTGTTGCTTCATAGCGAATATGCCCTGCTGACCGACATCGTAGTAGCTACCCCGGAAACAGTATTCCAGGACCAGCCGCATTTTGAATTCGGGATCGTCCCCGGCGACGGTGTGCACATTCTCTGGCCGGAGGTTATTGGTTCAATCCGTGGCCGTTATTTCCTGCTAACACGCCAAGTGCTCGATGCAACGACAGCCAAATCCTGGGGCGTCATCAACGAAATCGTACCGTCCAACAATCTGCTTGCCCGAGCGCACGAAATTGCGGACGGTATTGCCGCACTGCCGCCGCTCACTTCTCGCTATACACGCATCGCGCTGACCCAAAGACTTAAACGCTTAATTGAGGAAGGCACGGGATACGGTCTTGCCCTAGAGGGTATTAGTGCCGCAGCAGTCGCGCGTAACATGGCTTAGAACGGGGTTTCAACGTTAGCCGTCTGGTCAACATGCCAGGCGGTACCCACGTTTACGATTCAACTTTCACCGGCATCTACAAGGGCCAGCGATATACAGGGAATGCATGAGCGCCGCTTCGATTACGATCAAGGTATACACGATCCCCACAGCCAGATTGGCGGGCGGCGTGAAAGGCCAGAGTCAGCGTTAACGTTGAGCCGGATTAAGCATGCTGATTTCTTAATTCGGCTAACCATGTTATTATTATTTTTCTACACTAATGACAGAACGTTTTTATGATAACTTATGCCTATCTCCTTATTGCCATTATTTCGGAAGTCATTGCAACCTCTTGCTTAAAAGCCTCGGCCGGTTTTACCAAATTGTATCCTTCCATTGCCGTCATGGTGGGTTATGCTATTTCATTCACCCTGTTATCCTTGGTGCTTAAATCCATGCCGGTAGGTATCGCCTACGCGGTATGGGCTGGATTAGGCATTGTTTTTGTTGCCATTTCCGGCTATATTTTCTTTGACCAAAAGCTCGATAGCTACGCCATATTAGGTATATTGCTGATCATTGCCGGTGTGTTGATAATAAACTTATTGTCAACCTCCGCCGGGCATGGATAGATTATCCAGTCACACGTCAAGCTGATAAACATTAAGAGTGTTAATTATGATCGTCGAAAATAAAATATCGCATAGCTACAATATTAAACTTCATCCATTGGAACGTGAAGACCTTCACTTTGTTCATCAGCTTGATAATAACGAAAGCGTTATGCGGTATTGGTTTGAAGAACCTTATGAAGCCTTTGTGGAACTCAACGATCTGTACGACAAACATATTCACGATCAAAGCGAACGACGGTTTATCATCGATAAAGAGGGTGAGAGCATCGGTCTGGTTGAACTGGTGGAAATTAATCATATCCACCGTCGCGCCGAGTTTCAGATTCTGGTCGATCCGGCCCACCAGGGACATGGCTATGCCAGCATCGCCGCACAGCTGGCCATGAACTATGGTTTTATGGTGCTCAACCTGCATAAGCTGTATCTGATTGTCGATCAGGAAAACGACAAGGCTATCCATATCTACAGTAAACTAGGCTTCAAGGTGGAAGGCGTGCTGTTAAAGGAATATTTTGTCAACGGCCAGTACCGTAACACGATCCGTATGTGTATCTTCCAGGACGAATATCTGACGGATAAGGAAAGTTTAGCGGGCGTCCATCCGGCGCCGGCCGCGCTGCGATGATAGGGGCGCGCGCGTTATAATCCAAGCCGTTTGGTCATGTAGATGCTTAACGGGTCGCGGGCGTAAGAACCAAAAACGTCGGCGCGGATAAAACCCCGCCGCTCATACAGTCTAATCGCCTCTGGTTGGTGGACCCCGGTTTCCAGATATAACGCCGGGCAACGCAGCGCGCGCGCCCGTTCCTCAAGCACGTCCAGCAGCGCCGCGGCGATCCCGTAACCCCGATAGCATGGATCAACATATAGCCGCTTAATTTCCGCCACGCCCGCCGGATCGCGCGCCAGGCAGACACAACCGCAGGCGTGCGCGCCGTCCGCCGCCAGCCATGCCCAGACCCGGTCGGGAGACATGCTTTTTATCGCCATTCCCTGATTGCTTTCGGCGGGATAAAGGACGGATTGATAAGCATCTAACCGGTCCACCAGCCTAGCAAAATCCACGTTATCGAGATCGATAGGGAAAATGTGCGGTTTCATTAGCAAATGCTCTCTTGACGGTTAATCCACGTGAATGTTGGCAAACTCCTTGGTGGTAAAGACTTCCGAACTGCTATTAACATAAAAGTCATCAAGCAGCGACATGCCTTCATCAATATAGACCGAAATATCGCATCGATGGTCAATTTTACTTCTTATCAGCGTATTGCCCGGCAGACTTCGGTTGATACGGGTTATCGCCGCGCGACAGCCGCTTTTTTCCGCAATAATCACACGCTCGGGGGTAATGCAGTCAACGTTCCAGCCGGCGTAGCTAACCAGAGCGTCAATATCAAAACCATTGTTAGGTTGTTCGGCCAAATCACGCAGGATGTTGACCTGCTTTAAAATAAATATTTTGATCGCATCGGGGTCAAGAATCATTTTTTGGTAAGGTGCGAGTATCTTGCTTAACACCCCGTTTACGATAAGATCGATTTCGGCGTCTTTATTGAATTGGCAATAGGAACCGTAGCCGTCGGTAAATATCAATTCCTGTCTTTTACTGTAAAAAATCGGTGCTAATTCAATTAACTTATCGTGGATCTGCCGATCAAGGCGATAGGCTATGCCTTGAGCCGAACGCTGCTGGTTCAGCCATAAGGCCATAGCTTCATTGACTTTATTATTCCGCAGATAGGATCTCGCATAATAATTTGTCTTAAAGAAATTATTAATATTGACCATCTCATTGAACAACACCGCGGATTGAAAGTAATTTAAGTCAAATTCCCTGGCTAATTTAACCTGGGTAAGCAACTGATTACCTAACATCAAATGCACTGCGTTAACCAGCACATTATCATTGCATTCAAATTGTCGAATGAATCTTAATGGTCCATCACCTAAAGTATTCATATGTCTATTACGTCCCGGGAGTGTAGCGGCTATCTATCAAACAGACGACGGGCCGTCGTTGCCCAAATGATAAACCGCATCCAAATTATTACCTGTACGTTTTATCTTGCTATCGAAATCTATTGGGTATCTGTGTTGTATCGGCAAACTGGGGAGGATATTTAGGGGTAGGGGTAACAGGAGAGCTGAATTATTGCTATCACCCTCGTCGACCGAGGCGGCAAAAAGCAGAAAAGGACCAGCCGCACCTCAAACGTTGCCGCGCGGTGCGAACGGGGTTGCCCCCGTTCCCGGCCGACGCGGCGGGGGCGGGGGCGTTTAAGGATTGCCGGTATCAGGCGACAACCATGGTGGTTTTGGTATTGACCAATTCAAACAGCACCACCGTTCGGGAGGGACAGGTGTACGCATGGCCGAAGCCAAAGCTGTGCTCATTTATATCATCAGGCTGGTAAGTATCAAAAATATGCTGCCAGCCATAGCCGTGAGCGACCTCGGGCAACGTAAAGATCACATCTTCATGGGACGCGCTAAACAGCAGCAACACGGTACTCTGCGATCCCACCCGAAGCAGGCCGGTGGGCTGTGCGCGCCCATCGAGCAGCATGCCGATACTTTTCTGGTTAGCGTCGTTCCAAGCGGCCTCGGACATCTCCTCGCCGTTAGGCTGAACCCAGGTGACATCCTTGATATTCAGCTTCTCATTGAGCTTACCGCTGAGGAAGCGGCCGCGATGCAAGATGGGAAAACGGTTGCGCAGGGCAATCAGCCGATAGGTGAACAATATCAGCCCCTGCCCTTTCGTATCGATATCCCAGTCCACCCAACTGATGTCGTTATCCTGGCAATAACCATTATTATTACCCTTCTGCGTGCGCGCGAACTCGTCGCCGGCCAGCAACATCGGCGTGCCTTGGGAAAACATCAGCGTCGCCAACATATTGCGCATCTGGCGCAGGCGTAGCTCGTTAATCGCCGCATCGTCGGTCAGTCCTTCGGCACCATAATTGGCCGATATGTTGTCACTGTGACCATCACGGTTATCCTCACCATTGTCTTGATTATGCTTCTGTTCATAGGAGACCAAATCGTTAAGGGTAAACCCGTCATGAGCGGTGATAAAATTGACCGAAGCGTGAGGTTTCCGTCCACGATGATTAAAAATATCGGCGGATCCGGCCAGGCGGGTAGTGAATTCCGCCAGTTGTCCTTCGTCACCGCGCCAGAACTTGCGCGCCGAATCACGGTAGCGATCGTTCCATTCCGACCACCCTGGCGGGAAGCCGCCAACCTGGTAACCGCCTGGTCCACAATCCCAAGGTTCGGCAATCAGCTTGCATTGACTCAGTACCGGGTCTTGTCGGCAGGTATCCAGAAAACCGCAGCCTTCGTCAAACCCATAGCTTTCCCGGCCAAGAATGGTTGCCAAATCAAAACGAAAACCGTCCACCTGCATCTCCGTCGCCCAGTAACGCAGGGAATCAGTGACCATTTGCAACACCCGCGGATGACTCAAATTCAGCGTGTTGCCGGTACCCGTGTCATTGATGTAATAACGTTTTTTCTCGGGAAAAAGGCGATAATAGCTGGCATTATCAATGCCCTTAAGCGATAAGGTGGGCCCCAGTTCGTTGCCTTCGGCGGTATGGTTGTATACCACATCCAGAATCACTTCGATGCCGGCGGCGTGGAGTGTGGCGATCATTTGCTTAAATTCGTAAACGGTTGAGGTCGCCATATACTGCGGATGAGGCGCGAAAAAACACAGCGTGTTATAACCCCAAAAGTTATGCAGCCCATTTTCCTGTAGATGACGGTCGTCGGCAAAGGCATGGATCGGCATTAACTCTATCGCGGTCACACCGAGAGATTTTATGTAATCGACAATTTGCGGTACGCTCAACGCGGAAAAGGTGCCGCGCTGGTGCTCGGGCACCGCGGGATGACGCATGGTATAGCCGCGAACGTGGGTCTCGTAAATCAGGGTTTTTTCCCAGGGAATAAAGTGCTTACCATTGGCCGGCCAAGAGAATGCCGGATCGATGACCCGGCATTTGGGCATAAACGGCGCGCTGTCGCGCTCATCCACGCTAAGATCCTTATCTTCTGTTTCGGCTTCCATATCATAAGCAAACAACGCGTCGTCCCATTTCAGGTTGCCCCAGATTTGCTTGGCATAAGGGTCGAGCAGCAGCTTG
>JAATGH010000267.1 GCA_015654745.1 Enterobacterales bacterium | reverse complement strand
CAGCTTGTCGCCGCCGATCAGGCTGTCCAGATTGATGACCAACAGCGTATTGCGTTTATCTTGCGAAGACATGCGCTGAAGATAATCATCCGCGCCTTGGATACCGGGTTCGCCGGCGCTGAGCGCCACAAAGCGCACCCCCACCGCCAGCGAGGCCTGGCCAAGCTGCTGCGCCAGGCCCAGCATTACCCCTTCACCGGACGCGTTATCATCCACACCTTGCAGCGTCAGACCGCCCAGATTATTGTTCAAATCTTTATCGCTGCGCGGCATAAAGGTATCGGAATGGGCGATAATCAGCACCTCGCCCGGCGCTGCGCCGGCCTTGGCGGCGATCACCGACGTTGCGGTAATTTTACGCCAGTCATCCTTGCCTTCACCTCCGTGGAACTGATATCGGGTATTAAAGGCGCGCAAATCGCTGTGGAAACCCAGCTGACTAAAACGTTGGCGCAAATAATCCGCCGCCATCAGCTCCGCCGGGCTACCCGCCATGCGTCCGGGGAAATAGGTGGCAATATAGCGGATTTGTTCTTCTGCAAAGTGGTCGGGAGTATAGGCTGCGGCGGGGGCGGACGCCGCCAGTAGACAACCGAGGCACAATGTTAAACGGGCGCGGGTGGAGCGACCGGGGTGAAACATAAAACAGTATCCTTGTTAACCGAAGCGGGGGAGGTATTAGGCCGCTTAACCCAGTCTCATAGTATGGTACCGCCGGCGAACCAACACAATTCGTACCCAACATGTTGAGGAAATAATCGCACGATTCGTTGGCGCGGTCCCCCCCTTGGATTGTCAATGGCGCCGTTATTCCATTAAAGCAATTGTAATTCCAATTAACTATTTCATAGAACCTAATCGCAAGACGTATAGTCATATTATTGCTAAGACAAATCATTTAAAGGTTGCCGTGGATTATTTACCGCTATTTGCCGATCTCAGACAGCGTCCAGTGCTGGTGGTTGGCGGTGGGGATGTTGCCGCCCGCAAAATTCTGTTGCTACAGCGCGCGGGCGCCCAGGTGCGCGTGGTCGCCCGTCGTCTTTGTCCCGAACTGGCGCAACAGGTTGAAACTCATGGTATCCAATGGCTGGGCCAGGCATTCTCGGCTGAGATGCTGGAGGGTGTATTCCTGGTGATTGCCGCAACCAACGATCCCGAATTGAATGCTGAGGTGTCGGCGGCAGCCGATCGGCGGCAGATTCTGGCCAATGTGGTAGACGATCAGCCCCAATGCTCATTTATTTTCCCGTCCATTGTCGATCGGTCGCCGATCGTGGTCGCCATATCCTCCGGCGGCAATGCGCCGGTGTTGGCGCGGATGCTGCGGGAGAAACTGGAATCGCTGCTGCCGGCTTCCCTTGGCGTTATGGCGGAGATCGCCGGCGCTTGGCGCGAGCGGGTCAAACAAGGGATCGCGTCTATCAGCGGACGCCGACGGTTTTGGGAGCGAGCGCTTAACGGCCGGTTTGCCGCGTTAGTGGCCCAAGGGCAAATCGACGCGGCGCAGACGGCGCTGCGCGACGAACTAGCCGCCCCCGCCGAGCAGGATGGCGAAGTGGCGCTGGTGGGAGCCGGGCCGGGCGACGCCGGACTGTTGACCCTACGCGCGCTGCAATTGATGCAGCAAGCTGACGTGGTGCTCTATGACTATCTGGTCAGCGACGACGTGCTTGAACTGGTGCGCCGCGACGCGGAACGCATTTGTGTGGGCAAACGCGCCGGCGGCCATTGCATGCCACAGGACGACATTAACCGCTTGTTGATTACTCACGCACAGCTGGGTAAGCGGGTGGTGCGTTTGAAAGGCGGCGACCCGTTTATTTTTGGTCGTGGCGGTGAGGAATTGCAAGCAGTCGCCGCGGCCGGCCTGACGTTTCAGGTAGTACCGGGCGTTACCGCCGCCGCGGGCGCCACGGCTTATGCCGGCATTCCCCTGACCCACCGCGACCATGCGCAAAGCGTAACCTTTATTACCGGCCACGGGCGCCGTGGCGGCGATGCGCTGGATTGGTCGGCGCTGGCGGCGGGCCGGCAGACGCTGGCTATCTATATGGGCGTATTAAAAGCGGCGGAGATCAGCCGGCAGTTGATAGAGCATGGTCGGGCGCCACAAACGCCGGTGGCGGTGATAAGCCGCGGCACCTGTGCCGATCAACAGGTGTTTACCGGCACCCTGGACCAATTGGACCTTCTGGCGCAACAAGCGCCGACCCCTGCTTTGCTGGTTATTGGCGAAGTTGTCACCCTTCATGATGAAATCGCCTGGTTCGGCTCACAATTTGCGGCCGCACATAAGCGTGCCTCATTGGTCAACCTGGCTTAAGGACCTAATAATGGATCAACAACGACTCACCCATTTGCGGCAGTTGGAGGCGGAGAGCATCCATATCATCCGTGAAGTCGCAGCCGAATTTGCCAATCCGGTCATGATGTACTCCATTGGCAAGGATTCCTCCGTCATGCTGCATCTGGCGCGCAAGGCATTTTTCCCAGGTACCCTGCCGTTTCCGCTGCTCCATGTGGATACCGGCTGGAAATTCCGCGAAATGTATCAGTTCCGCGATCGCATGGCGAAAACCTATGGTTTTGAACTGTTGGTACACCGCAATCCAGATGGCGTGGCGATGGGGATTAACCCGTTTATCCACGGCAGCGCCAAGCATACCGATATTATGAAAACCGAAGGACTGAAACAGGCGCTGGATAAATACGGCTTTGACGCGGCTTTTGGCGGCGCCCGCCGCGATGAGGAAAAATCCCGCGCCAAGGAGCGGATCTACTCTTTCCGTGACCGTTTACATCGCTGGGATCCGAAAAACCAGCGGCCAGAACTGTGGCACAACTATAACGGCCAGATTAACAAGGGAGAAAGCATCCGCGTATTCCCGCTATCCAACTGGACCGAACTGGATATTTGGCAATACATCTTCCTGGAAAACATCGAGATCGTCCCGCTTTACCTGGCCAAGCCGCGGCCGGTGCTCGAACGAGACGGAATGCTGCTTATGGTCGACGACGACCGTATTGATTTGCAGCCGGGTGAAGTGGTCAGCCAGCGCATGGTGCGCTTTCGAACGCTCGGCTGCTGGCCGTTGACCGGCGCGGTGGAGTCCACGGCGCAAACCCTGCCGGAGATTATTGAAGAAATGTTGATCTCCACCACCAGTGAACGGCAGGGACGGGTTAT